>NZ_JADEWC010000002.1 GCF_015207825.1 Cyanobacterium stanieri LEGE 03274 | reverse complement strand
GGAGTTGTCGTAGGAGGGAAATGGTAGGGCATCAAAGTTGGGTATGGGAATGTTATCGATATTGTTTTCTGTGTTGTTGGGGAGGTTTAGGTTATTGAAGTTGGCAAATCTTTGGGGGGCATCAAGGTTTGGTAGTCTTGTTTGTTCAAGGGCGTTTAATTCGATAACGGTGGTTTCCCCTGATATTTCGGCGTTTTCTGATGGGGAGTTGAGGTTTAATTCTGGTAAAATAAGGCTGAAAAATGCTCCGTGGGCACTGATGGAGATGAGTAATGCCCAGTTAATTTTTTGGAGGGGTTGTTTGATTTTGTTGAGGGATGATGCTTTACGATTTGCCGTGACTACCATATTGTTTAAGCCTAATAATTCGATGGTAATATTCCTTCAGTATTTTAACGTAAATGACAAAGTAGTTAGGGGAGGGGTTGATAAATTTGATGGCTGATGGTTAAGGTTCAATAAATTGAACTAAAATTGATTTTTGAGGCTAATTCCTAATTTTATTTTCAGCTCAATTTTTGTAATGGTTGGTATGGGTTGATGTTGGGATGTAGTGTTAAGTTGGATAATTTTAAGATATGGTGCAAGAAAAAATTAATATTATGGTTAATGGTGAAAATCACCAGTTAGAAAAAAATCTGCTTTTATTGCAGTTGTTGGAGATATTAAAGTTTAATCCTCGTCTGATTGCTTTGGAGTATAATGGCGAAATTCTCCATCGTCAATATTGGGATTCTACGATGGTACAAGATGGCGATCGCCTCGAGGTGGTAACTATTGTGGGGGGAGGTTAATTTTTTGTCTTAGTTGGTAAATGCGATCGCCCATTACTTCCCATTGTTGCGCCTTGACTAAATCTAGGGGGAATAAATCCCCTGAAAGGCCAACGGCGATCGCCCCTGCTTCCAGAAAATCAATGGTTTGAGCGATGGTTACTCCCCCTGTGGGAATGAGGGGAAACCCTGCCATGGGGCCTTGTAAACTTTTAATATAACTAACTCCTCCTAAGGCTTGAATAGGGAATACCTTAACGGCTTTCGCCCCTCCATTAAAGGCGTTAATTATCTCTGTGGGGGAAAGAGTGCCTGGGGTAAAAGGAATATGATGATGATGGGCAAAGGTAATTAAATCTTGGTTAAAATGAGGGCTAAAGGCAAACTGCGCTCCCACTTTTATGGCATCTTCTAACTGTGTCATAGTCAAAATTGTACCGACTCCAATGTAACAATCTGGTAACTGTTGACGCAGGTAATGAACTAATTTTGCTGGTTGGTAGCTATTCCAAGTTATCTCAATTAATTTAATTCCAGCATCTGCCGCCGTGTGGGCCATTTTTTTTCCCAATTCCCATGTTTGCGCCCTAATAACCGCAATGAGACGATATTTTTTTAACAGAGATAACCAACAATGAAGCATTAATTTTTCAGGATTAGAATTGATTATTATTCGACAATCATTAATAATGGTTAAGCAAAATGCAAACTTTTGCATCATAAGAGAATCACTAATCAAAGTAGCACCGCAGTTTATTAATTAATTGCCATCACTTTGTCATCAATCATCAACTAACAAGGAAGGGATAGCGTGAAGATACTGGTACTAGCATGGGAATTTCCGCCGAGAATAGTAGGGGGTATCGCTCGTCATGTAGCAGAATTATATCCTGAAATTGTTAAATTAGACCATGATATACATTTAATTACCGTTGAATTTGGTAGCGCCCCTAAATATGAAAAGGTGGATGGTATTAAGGTTTATCGTGTGCCTGTCACTCCCCATGATAACTTTTTGCAGTGGGTTGAGAATATGAATCATAGTATGGAATATCAGGCCCAAAAATTAATTAATAATATGGGTACTTTTGATTTAATTCATGGTCATGATTGGTTAGTGGCTCAAAGTGCGATCGCCCTTAAACACCAATATAAAATTCCCCTCGTCGCCACCATCCACGCCACAGAATACGGCAGACATAACGGCATCCACAATCAAACCCAAGCCCACGTATTCCAACAAGAAAGTAACCTTGTCTATAACGCATGGCGAGTCATTGTCTGTAGTAGTTATATGCGTCAAGAAGTACATCAAATCTTCCATTGTCCATGGGATAAAATAGACGTCGTCTATAACGGCATCAGAGCCGAAAAAAAACAACATCCCCCCTACTTCGATAAACAACAATTCCGCCGTAAATACGCCGCCGACGACGAAAAAATAATCTACTACGTCGGTAGAATGACATATGAAAAAGGGGTACAAGTATTATTAAACGCCGCCCCCCAAATTCTCAACACCATCCAAGGGAAAGCTAAATTTATTATCATCGGAGGGGGAGACACCACCACTATGAAAACCCAAGCCAAAACATTAGGGGTATGGGAGCGATGTTACTTTACAGGATTTATGTCAGAAGAAGAACTTAACAAATTTCAAACCATCGCCGACTGTGCCGTTTTTCCTAGTTTATACGAACCCTTTGGCATTGTTGCCCTCGAAAGTTTCGCCTCCAAAGTGCCTGTGGTTGTTTCCAACTCAGGAGGATTACCCGAAGTAGTTCAACATAACCACACAGGTATCACCACCTATGCCAATGACCATAACTCCCTAGCTTGGGGTATCCTACAAATATTACAAAACCCCGAATATGCTCAAAAATTAGTTCAAAACGCTTACCAAGACTTGAAAGATAGATTTAGGTGGTGTGACTTGGCCAAACAAACTGAAGCAGTCTATACCCATATTTTAAAAGAGCGTCGCCTAGTTACTTGGGAATAAACCACCCTAATTCTTTTCAGTGACATTAGGATTTTTGGCGTTACTGATTTGATGGGCAATAGTGGTAATATTTTTAATAATCAATGGTTTTGTCAAAATATATTTCACACTGTGATTAATCAACATCACCCCATCACCTTAATACCTGCAACCTGTAGTTGATCAAACCGAAATGATGAAACAACGCCAGATTTTTTACGAGCAAAGCCCCATCAGGTTAAAATGAAAAATAAAAATCAGTATAAAAAATTAACCTGCCCATGGATACTAAAACTTTTAAACGTAACTTACAACAATCAAAAAACTATCATCGTAAAGGCTTTGGGCATCAAGAAGAAGTAGCAGGAGTTTTAAACAGTGAGTATGAAAGTAGTTTAATCAAAACCATTAGGGAAAATAATTATCAAATTACCAAAGGAGACGTTACCATTCGTTTAGCCGAAGCCTTTGGTTTTTGTTGGGGTGTAGAAAGGGCGGTAGCCATGGCCTATGAAACCCGCACCCATTTTCCCACTGAAAAAATATGGATTACCAATGAAATTATCCATAATCCCTCCGTAAATGAACGTTTACGGGAAATGAATGTAGGTTTTATTCCAGTTATGGATGGGGAAAAAGATTTTTCCGTAGTAGATACTGGAGAGGTGGTGATATTACCTGCCTTTGGTGCTAGTGTGCAGGAAATGGAGTTGTTAAATAATAAGGGTTGCACCATTGTAGATACTACTTGCCCTTGGGTATCAAAGGTATGGAATTCGGTGGAAAAGCACAAAAAACGTAGTTACACCTCCATCATTCATGGTAAGTATAACCACGAGGAAACTATCGCTACTAGCTCTTTTGCTGATACTTATTTGGTAGTATTAAACATGGATCAGGCTAATTATGTTAGTGACTATATTCTTAATGGTGGTGATAGGGAGGAATTTTTAAGTATGTTTGCAAATGCCCATTCTCAAGGATTTGATCCTGATAAAGATTTAGAAAGGGTAGGTATTGCTAACCAAACCACCATGTTAAAAACTGAAACCGAAGAAATTGGGCGTTTATTTCAACAAACTATGCTCAAAAAATATGGCCCGACGGAGTTAAATGATCATTTTATGAGTTTTAATACCATCTGTGATGCCACCCAAGAAAGGCAGGATGCCATGTTGGATTTAGTCAAAGAAAAGCTCGATTTAATGGTGGTAATAGGTGGTTTTAATTCCTCTAATACGACTCATCTACAGGAAATTGCGATCGATTACAATATTCCTTCCTATCATATAGATAGTGCCAATCGTATCGACTCTGAAAACAATATCGAGCATAAACCCCTCAAAAAAGACTTAGAAATTAAGCACCATTGGCTTCCCGAAGGTAAAATCACTGTGGGGGTTACTTCAGGCGCATCCACTCCCGATAAAGTTGTACAGGATATTATCGAGAAAATCTTTGCTCTGAAAAACGATAGTTTGAAATAAAAAAGATTATTGTCTCGCTGTCTAAAATTTTCAAACTTTAACAACCCTTTCTCCCTAGGGAGAAAGGAAAATAGGACAGTCAATCATCTTGATATTTGTCTAATAAAATTTTTATTTCACTTCCTGTATAAATCTTATTTTCCCCATTTTCAGAAATAACTACGGATTCTCCTAATTTTTGATGTTTTTCTAGAGCTTTTTTTATCGCTAAATTTATTTTTTCATCAAGTTTAACAAGAGGATTATTTATCTTTAAATTATTATCCATGTTTCATCTGATTAATTTATTTTTATCATCTTTATTTTAGTACAAAATTATAAATAATTTGTATTAAATTGTGTCCATTGACTTTGGTTTACAACAACTAAATCAGTATCTGCTGAAAATTTTGCTATTAAGGCAGTAGGAAATTGAGAGTTATCGTAAATAAACCAGTTATCGCACATGGGTAAATAGTAATTGAATAAATTATTTAAACCTCGATGATAGCGACGATAAATTATATTTTCAGGAATATTATGCCCTCCTGCTTTTACTCGTTGCTTAACTCTTGAAATTGCTAAATCTGGACTATTTAACCAAAAGAATAATAAATTAATTGTATATCCTAATTGCTTACATTCTCTAAGAAAACGAATGTAATTATGACCTGATAAAGTTGTTTCAAAAGCAAAATTTTGTTGACTACTTTTTAAATGATTGAGCCTTTTTAACATTATTTTTCCCGCCTGAATAGCGACTGATTCAGGATTAAAAGGGGATAATCCTTTGGCTATTTCATCGGCATTGACATATTCAAATACTTCTAAAAAATTAGGCATAATTTCAAAAGCAGTAGTCGTTTTTCCCGATCCATTTGCTCCACTGAACACATAAATATTAGCCATATTTTTTATTTTACTAATCTAATTCTGTCCCGCACGAGCGAAGGTGATAACATTAACATTAAGAGGATTTTCCCCAATAATATGCCCATAAAGAAAAATTCTCACCAACCGATTATTAAGGTTATCGTTGTCTAAACAAAAACGAAAACCGCCCTTACCACTGCTATTACCCCCATACACGGCAGAAGGAGAGGATAAATTTACACCTTCCTGATTACAAAATTCTGAAGGGGTTTTATCGCCTACGGGATTATCCTCATTGACACTTATCAACCCATCTGCCACAGCAATCCAATTTCCTGCCCCAGTTTCGCAAACTATCTTTCGCCTCAGCATCCCTGGTTTTAGCCATATCTGCTCACCACTACGAATATCACGATAACCATAATAAATTTTTGGTTTTTCACCACTACAGCCAGGTCTCAATTCTGTATCATCAGCAAAAGTTAATACTAAACAATATTCCGAATTAACTGCGGTAGAGGTACAATTACCACCTTTTTCAGCAGTGATAAATTTAGCTTGTTTAATATCTTCTTGTAAGTAATTAAGGGCTTTATTTAGTCCTGCCATTCTCACACTTTTTGTCTCTACTCTTTGGTTAGCACGAAGTACATTGATAAACCCACTGGTTGTTGCTGTAATAACTACGCCGCCTATCACTACGCCCGTCAATAACTCGGTGAGAGTAGTACCAGAAACAGGATTATTTTTTCGCAATTTAACGAGTAAGGCACGAAGGTTAAATGCTTTTATTTTACTGTTCATATATTGACTTACTGATTTCTGCTGTCAATATAGCTAATTAATTTTGTTTTGTGTCTTTTTTTTGGCTAATTCTGTTGGAAAATATTAATGTTATTTTGAGTAATCATAATTATAATCAGTTTAAGGTGATGCAGGTTGGTTACTTCTAGCAAAACTAAAACTATCAACGTTAAGTATAGTATTACTGTCTATGATATGACCATATAAAAATATTCGAGCGAGTCGATTTCGAGTTTCGTCGATACAAAAACGAAAACCATTTCCTGTATCTCCATAAAGAGTGGGAGTAGTGCCATTTCCCCAAGTAATTGTACCCCCATCATCACAAACGGGATCTTGAGCGTTTATTTCTAAACCATCAGCAACAGTCGTAAACTCTTCCTGCCATGCAGTTTGTTGTTCTTCTATTTCAGATGATGGTAATGTATCTCCTTTATAATCTAAAGCATTTCCGCTACCATCATACTCTTGTCTTTTCAAAATACCAGGTTTTAAGAATGTTGAAGTATCTCCACTAATATCTTTAAATCCATAATAAATTTGATTTCCGTTATCTGATTCAATTATTAAACACCTAGAATCAACATCTGTGCATTGAGAATCTGAAATTTCAGAAACTGTAACAGATACACCAGGTTTAATATCTTCTTGTATGAAGGTTAACGCTCTAGTTAAATTACTTAATTGAGTACCTTTCGATTCTACATCCCGATTGGCTCGTAATACATTGATAAAACCACTGGTAGTGGCGGTTAAAACAATACCACTAATAACCAACGCCACTAATAATTCTGTGAGGGTGATTCCTTGATCATTTGGTTGTTGTAACAGTTTGAATAAAAGTTTATAGTTTTTCATGATTTTAAATTTTGTTTTAATGGAGTTCGGATAATTTGTTGTCAATAGATTGTATCTTCGTACCCCCACCGTGTAATGAATTACACGGCTAACGATGGTTCGTTCAATAAATTGAACTAAGATATTGATATTACTAATTTGTAAGTGATCAAGCGGATTTGATATTAATGGAGTTCCCCGAATTTGCGGGGGGTTATGGGGTATTAAACCACCCAAGAGTGGAGAACTTTTATTAATTTTCCTCATTTACAGCCACTTTTTTAACTATTTCAATGTCTAATTCGAGAGCCTGGGCGATTTGTTCCGTAGTTAAGCCAAGTTTTAAAAGGCTGGGGATAGTAGATATTTTCGCCTCAACTTTGCCCTCAGCGTAGGTTTCCTGATAAAAACGAGTTTTTTTGAAGTCTGATAGGGTAAACATTTTCGCTAATTCCTCCCTTGAATAATTACTAAATTTATATAGCGTTCCCACGTGAGTCATGAAGTATGATCCCCCCTAACCCCCCTTGATAAGGGGGGAAATTATTTTCAAGTTGTCCCTTTGTTGCCCCCGATCGCACTTAGGATTAACTTTCTCCATTTCTGGCTATTTTATGAACTATTTCAATGTCTAATTCGAGAGCTTGAGCGATTTGTTCCGTAGTTAAGCCAAGTTTTAAAAGGCTGGGGATAATAGATATTTTTCCTTCAGCTTTTCCCTCAGCATAGGTTTCTTGATAAAAACGAGTTTTTTTGAAGTCTGATAGGGTAAACATTTTTGCTAATTCCTCCCTTGAATAATTACTAAATTTGTAAGTTAATATTTTCTCTAATAGTTCTATAATATCTTGGTTTTTTGTACTTGATTCCTCCGCTTGTTGAGCAATGGAAAATAGTTTTTCTACTTGGGTTTTTGCCTGAGATTGTGGAGCGATAATTAGTTTCATAATTTCTACTCCAATACTATCAGTGGTGTTTGAGTTTAATTCGTCCAGATATATGACAGTTAATTTACCTGAGTCTTTAAATTCTTGATAATAGGGCGGTAGGGATATATCTAAACTTTTTTTTGCCCACAGAACAACGGCACGGAAGTTTTGCGGTGGTTTGTATTGCCCTAAGTAAGTAAATATTTCAGTGAATAACCGATAGTATAAATTTTCGTCTTTTTGAAATTGTACCTCCACAAAATAGATAGGTTTATCATCATTGAGAGGGAGAAAAAGTCCGTCTATCCTTTTGGCGAGTTGTTTTAATTCTTGGGAGGTGAATTGATATTCTTTTGCTAATTCGGGGGATAACCCAAGCAGGGAGAATAAGCTATCGGGAAGATTTAAAAATAGTTCGTAAAAGATAGAATCGGTTTTCATAGAATGGTATTTTATGCTCTAAATAGTCTTCTAATATTTGATTTTTTTCCTCCTTGCCCTTCTTGGGTATAAAAACTACGGACTACTAACGCTAACATCGTAGCGATCGTTTTCAACGTTATAACAATTGCCATCAGAGTCAATAATACCCGTACGAATCATGCCAACAGGTGATACAACAATACATCTGGCGGTATTTTGAATTACATTACCATTAAAGTCTTTTCTGGATACCCAGATAGTTTGAGCATTTGCTGTGCCTCCCTGAAAACTATAGCTAATATTATTGGGTAAACTACCCCCCGGAGAGTCTTTGCTGATGCTAACAACACTGTCATCAATTCTTAGGTTTTCTGCCAGACAACTTACCACCCTACCACTCGGAAGAATTATTCTCGAACCAGTAATAGCAGTTGACGCAAATTGTATTTCGCAACTCCGTGATAGTCGATTGGCTGTTACTTGAGCTTCTACTAATGCGCTTCTGATTCGGCGGTGGGCTTGATTTACCTGGTCTTGGCGCCGAGAATTGATTAGGCTGGGGGTTGCCAGTGCGCTGCCGATGCCGATAATGACTAGAATGGCGATGATTTCTATTAGGGTAAAGCCTTGTTGGACATCTGTATTTTTGAATTTATTCGCAACTAAGTGCCACATCAGGTATTGCCTCCGTTGATAACTGGGTTACGGTATTATCTCCATCCTTCTGGTAACGAGGATGAGCAGAATTATATGTTACGATATGGGAAATTTGTAAAGTATTATCGTTGTCTTGATATATTCTTTGAATATCGTATGACTTTCCATTGATGGAAACGGTTTGTGTAAGTGGAAAATCAGAATTTACTTGATTCAATAGTTCCTGTCCATAGGTCGAGTTAGCACATATAGAACCATCTGGCTCATGACCATCAACCAATAAATCTAAACTAAAAGCCTGATAACGGATTAATTCTAAGTCTTGTTGTACCCAGTTAAGAGCTTCGTTTTTGTCTTGGGCTTGGACTCGGAAAAAGGTAGCGAGTACCACGGCTTGGAGTGAGCCGAGAACGAATCCTGTAACCACAAGGATGGTAACGAGGACTTCTATTAGGGTAAAGCCTGATTCATTTTTTGTTGATGAATTGGAATAATTCAAAAATAATTTATTAAAAATCATTCTATTTTTCATTTTCAGTTTCCTACCTCCCTTCTTTCCCATTGAGAGAAAGAACCTGTTAAGATTTTTTCTAGCCCTGGTATGCCAGGTATTTCACTAGAGATCACCTCCATTAGCCCTGGTTGCTCATAAAATACTGAACTATTACTAGGATTACCGATAACGTTATATGTTTTTGACCATACAGCACCATATATATTCGTGCCAGTGGGGTTTGTAAAATCACTGGTTGTATATGTAGTTCCGCTTTCAGCTAAAAGATTTGCATCGGTAACGGCATCATTTGTGTCTATTCCTGAACAGCCATTACCCCCTCCATCAATACCAATATTGGCATAAGGGGCGTGAATAAACGCCATAGTACAGGCATTTCCAGATAAAAGCCAATCCTGAGTGCCGTTGGCAGGAGGGTTGCCATAAACCCTAATTTGTCCGGGGCGTGGTGTCGCATTTGGATCAACTAATCTTAAGTCGTCATTTCCTCCTTGAATTACACCTCCTGAAATATACAGATGTACTTCGGCATTTGATTCTATTAAAATTTCACTACTATTCCAAGAACTTATTTGATAGACATAGACATCTCGAAATGTGCCGTCAGGATTTTCCATAGAAATAGGGACATCTCCACTTTCTGGAAATGTCTTGTTGCCAGAGATTGGTCCATAGTTTATGATTCCCGTTGGTGGTGGTGGAATAGGAGGTATCGTAGCACTAGCAATGGTGATATTGGTCGTACCATCGCTGTAAACATCGGTTATCTCAGAATTTGATGTTGCTTTAATGGATTCCCGTAGATCATCTGTGGTTGGTTCATCTTGTCCTGGGTTACAAGATAGAGGGCATAGCGCGGGATCTGTGCAAATAATATTAGAGGCGATCGCATCGCTCTGTTGCATATTAAATTCCGTTGCCATTAGAGCGGTTGTACCACTAACGTCCCAACTAGGTTCAACGGTGATAGGTGCCTCAATTAATAAACGAGATTGACTATTTCCATCAATGTTTGATTGTACTAATAATTGACCTTTGCCACTTAGTGAGCCACTTGGATCTTGAGTATATCGATATGCTAGTAATTTATACTCTCCTTTAGCAAAGGTGATAGAATCACTGTTTAACTTACCATCGGCATCCAAAGTTACTGTCATTAACTCATCAGCAACATCCTGAGTCGTTGTAGCACCACAAGCATTAACAATATATTGCAATGTTGTAGTTTTTTCCCATTGATTTAATGGACTACCCAAATACCCCTCTGGATCAAAAGTTTTGAGCAATAAACCTTTTTTATTTGAGCTGTTTAATTCCGCTATGATTTGAGCAATTCCAGCTTCTCCGATACTGACAGTTTGCTGTGCATATTCATCAGATGTAACGTTGGTTCTATTTCTGCTAGATGTAAAAATCATGGTGCTAGTGGCACCGATGAGCAGAACCCCTAAGGAAATGGCGATAATGAGGGTGTTTCCGGCTTCTTGGTTATGTTGACCTAATCTTTTTTTCCATAGCCATAGGAGAGATTTTAGGGGGGATTCGGGTGGTTGTTGGGACATGGATTTATTTCCTCTGTTTTATTTGCTGGTAATAGATAATAGTTTTTATTAATGATAAAGAAGGGTTAATAATTATTTAGTTTTGTGTGTGACAATTGTAATGGTAATATGTAATGTAAATTATGTGATGTTTTTTGTATAAGTAGGTATTGTCTAAAGTTATTTATAATTTATTTTTAAGATATTTTTCATATACATTCTTTATTATAACTTTGTTTTCTGTGTCAATGTAATGGGAAATTTATCTACGTAAATATACTTTAAGGGCGATCGCCCTTATTTCATATCGATTAAGTATAATTAACGAAAGAAAATATTTAAAGTTAAAAATAAAGCGGAGATAATTATTAAAATATAGGAAGTATTAAGACAAGTATTTTTTCTTTGATAAACTCGATGTAGCTTCCATAACTCCTCCTGATAATATTTAAAAATGTCCTTTTCTTGAATAACTAAATTTTCGGTATCCTGTGGTAAATCATTAAAAATAAAATATTGATGTCTATATTGAAATAATCCCACCACACAAACTATTAATAAAGCAAATAATAGACTAATTTCTAAGGACTGAAAAATAATTTTTAACACATGGTAATGATTTAAATATCCAGAAATTATTAATAACACTATCACCAAAGAAAAAATAACCATTAAATAATTATCTATTCTGGTAATTTGTTGTTTTAAATCAATCAAAGTTTCTTTCATTAAACTATTAATCAGATTGGAGTTTGTTTCTTGAATCATAATATTTAAAAATAATTTAATCACTATGGGATAATTCGTAGAAAAAAGAATGTTCTATAGAATAAAATATAATATCAACACTAAAATGAACAGAAAAAATGAATCGAATTATAGCACTAGACTTTGATGGGGTCATTTGTGATGGTATGGCGGAATATTTCCATAGCAGTAGATTAACTTATGAAATCATTTGGGAAAAAAAATTAGAAGATTTAGCATATAGTCAGGAAGTTTTTCAATATTTACGTCCTACCATTGAAACTGGATGGGAAATGCCTTTGATTTTTAGGGCAATGGACATGGAAAAAAATAAAATAAAGTTATTTAATCAATGGTCTTATTTTGTTGATGAAATCCTTAAAAAAGATTGTTTAATGAAAGAATTAATAGCTCAACAATTAGACAAAGTTAGAGAAAATGATATTAATAATAATTTAGATAAATGGTTAAATTTACATAGATTTTACCCCCATATTATCGATAGGATTAAAGATTTTATTAATGAAACTTATAAGATATATATTATAACAACAAAAGAAGGTAAATTTGCTAAACAAATATTAATTAATGGGGGAATTAATGTAGATAAAATAATCTTTTGGGGTAAAGAACAAAAAAGAAAAAAGTATGAAAGTTTACAATTAATTGTAAATCAAGAAAACGTTAAACCAACGGATATTTGTTTTATTGAAGATAGATTAGAAGCATTGGAGAGGGTAAATCAACAAGAAGACCTAGTCGGGGTAAAATTATTTTTAGCCTCTTGGGGTTATAATACAGAGGAAACCAGAGCTAGTGTTACCTCAAAATCTAGTATCAAATTGTTATCTTTAACAGATTTCACTAAAGGTGATATGGTTAATTTATTCTCTTAAACAGAATTTTACCCCAGTTAATTAGACCAATTAACCCGATGACTTACAGCACTAAAGAATTAATTGATTTTTTAGAAATGGAATTAAAGGCCACATGGAGTGGCAAAAGATTGATTTTTAACACCTCTGAAAAGCTAGATAATCCCGTTGTTTCTAAAGCTCTTGATATGGATAAAACGGGGAGAGTTTTTATTTTTCGGGATTTTCGTCGCCAAATTCATGAATATCAAGAAAAGAATAATGTTTCTGGTTTAATCAAACGAAAGATTACTTTTAAGGGAAAAAGTTTTAGTTTTCCTGAAGTATATAATCAGTTAATTGCCATTGATGGGGATAAGGATTTTTTGGTAGAGGCCAAGGCTTCGGTACTAGATTTTTGGAAAGAAGTAACGGAGGATATGAAATATTATTTATCCGAAGATAGGGAAAATGAGCTAACTTCTGAGCAGTTAGAGGAATTGTATCAAGAAGCGGAATGGGCGGAATTAGACACAGGAAAAGATGAGGTATATTTGGGTTTATGTTGGGGTAATCCTAATGAATATGTTAATCAATGGGCGCAACCTGAGTCGGGCTGTCGTCGTATAATTGCTAGTTACGATAAACCGAGTTCTATTAGTATTTAAAAATAATGAATTTTAATTGGGAAAAGGTCAAGGAATATCAGGATATTTTATATTTTAAACAGGGGGGAATAGCTAAAATAGTTATTAATCGTCCCCATAAACGTAATGCTTTTCGTCCACAAACGGTGTTTGAATTATATGATGCTTTTTGTGATGCGCGGGAAGATCAAAAAATTGGGGTAATATTGTTAACGGGCGCTGGGCCTCATACCGATGGTAAGTATGCTTTTTGCTCTGGGGGCGATCAAAGTGTGCGGGGTAAGGCAGGATATGTGGGTAATGATGGTGTGCCTCGCCTGAATGTGTTAGATTTGCAACGGTTAATCCGCACTATTCCTAAGGTGGTGATTGCTTTGGTGGCAGGTTATGCCATTGGGGGTGGTCATGTTTTACATCTTATCTGTGATTTGTCCATTGCGGCGGATAATGCTGTTTTTGGGCAAACTGGGCCGAAGGTGGGTAGTTTTGATGGTGGTTTTGGGGCTAGTTATTTGGCTAGGGTTGTGGGGCAGAAGAAAGCCCGTGAAATCTGGTTTCTCTGTCGTCAGTATAATGCCCTGGAGGCGCTGGATATGGGTTTGGTGAATAAGGTTGTACCCGTTGAGCAATTGGAGGCGGAAGGCATTGATTGGGCTAAGGAAATTTTGGCAAAAAGCCCCATTGCTATTCGTTGTCTCAAGTCGGCTTTTAATGCGGATTGTGATGGACAAGCAGGGTTACAGGAGTTGGCTGGAAATGCTACTTTATTATATTATTTAACGGAGGAGGGCGCTGAGGGTAAACAGGCGTTTTTGGAAAAACGCCCACCGAATTTTGATGAGTATCCATGGTTGCCCTAGGATTTTAGTTTATCCATGGAGATTATTGGTTTTTTCTAAGCCTCTGACGGCGTAATGTTGTTCAGGAATAGAATATCCTGCTTCCCCAAAGGTTTCTCTAATTAGTTTATTGGTATCAAAATAAACTTGCCAATAATGGTCATTATTACAATAGGGGCGTACAGCTAAAACAGGCCCAGCTAAATTAAATTCTAAAATTTCTACCGTGGGGGCAGGTTCATCAATTACATTGGCAATGGTAGCAAGTTTTTGTTTTAATAAATCAATAGCCTCTTGATGATTGGTGCTGTGATTTAATTGGGCAACTAAATCTACCCGACGATAAGGGTTAGCGGAATAATTTTGGATATTATCGGCAAAAATCTTGTTATTACCAACAATGGTTTTAACGTTATCTGGGGTGTTAATGGTGGTGACAAATAAACCAATCTCATCCACTGTGCCAGTTATTCCCGCTGCGGATATAAAATCGCCCACTGCGAAGGGAGTGAATAAAATTAAGAATACCCCTGCGGCAAAGTTAGCTAAAAGCCCTCCCCAAGCTGCACCAATGGCGATACCAGCGGCGGCGAGTAGGGCGGCAAAGGAAGTGGTTTCGATGCCGAAATAGCCTAAAATGGCGACGATGAGGATGATTTTTAAGGCAACAATGATAAAGTTGCTTAAGTAGGCAATTAAGGTTATGTCAATATTTTGTCTTTTTAATAGACGAGATAATAATTTAACTCCTTTATTAATTAGCCATTGACCTACAATCCAGAGCAGAATTGCTCCTACTAATTTAATACCAAAATTGGCAAGTTGTTCTTTAACGGTTTGCAAAAAAACGTTAACTCTTTCTACTTGAATTTCGTCAACGGGCAACTGCAACAACCAAAGTTTTGTTAACATTTCGATAGCTGGTTATTTCTTTAAATGACCACTTATTTATATCACGGCAAAATAAGAAAGATACTTAAATTTTCCTTATAATTTTATTCCTAATACTTGGGTATATGCTCCCCTGGCTTGGGTTACGCCTATGGTGCGCTCGGAGGCTTCAATCATCGGACGACGTAAACTAACTACGATAAATTGAGCTAATTTTGCCTGTTGTTGAATCATTTTTGACAGTTTTTCTACATTGGCGCCATCCAAAAACATATCCACTTCATCGAAGGCATAAAAAGGAGAAGGGCGGTATCTTTGTAAGGCGAAAATAAAACTCAAGGCGGTCAAAGATTTCTCACCCCCAGACATGGAACTTAATCTTGTAACGGGTTTTCCTTTGGGATGGGCAACGAGGGTTAAACCACCATTAAAAGGATTATTTTCATCCTCCAATTTTAAATAACCATCCCCTTCAGAAAGGGTGGCAAAAATAGTTTTAAAGTTTTCATTTACTGCGGTAAAGGCTTCTTTAAATGCCCTTAATCTGAGGGTGGTAAAATTTTCTACCCGTAATAATAATTCGGTTCTTTCCCCTTCTAATGTAGCTAATTTATCGGATAATTCTTTAAGTCTTTCTTGATTTTTTTCATATTCTTCTAATGCTAACATATTAACGGGTTCAAGGGCTTCTAATCTTTTCTCTCCGTTGCGAATTTCTTTGTTAATTTGTTCTAGTTGTTCTTGTAAGTTATCAAAAACAATTTTACTGTCTTCCCCTTCTTTGTTGATCAAGTAGGGAATATCAGGTAAAGGATTGGGTAAATCTGGGGTAATTTCTGCTAATTGAGTTTTTAATTCTGTTAATTTTGTTTGGGTTTCTTGATGTTGTAATAAAAGTTTTTCTAAATTCCAGCTCAGTTGCTGCTGTTGATTTTCTAATTTTTTCAGGGCTTTTTCTTGATCATCCCTAGCTTTTTTTATGTCAGCTAATTTTTGAGCTAATGCTTGAAATTGGCTTTCATAATTAGTAATTTCTTGACCTAGTTCAATTAATTTTTGTTGATTATGTTTTTGTTCGATAATTAGTTTATCTTGGGATTGAATAATGCTATCTAATTTATCTTGATTTTGCTGAGATTTTAATGCTATATCTAAAGATTGATTCACTAAAGATTGTAATTTATTCTGAGTTTGATTAATTATTTTTTGTTGCTCTTCTAACTCTAGCTCTTGGGTTTGAATTTGTGATTGTAAATTCTGCCATTCCTGATTATCGTAACTCGATTCTAATTGCTTTAATTGAGTTTGTTTTTTTGTTAATTTAGCTTCTAAAATAGGAATAGTTTTTTCAAGGTTAGTTAATTCTTGAGTGCTTTCTACTAACTGTTGATAATTTTGTCCGTTGTCAGTAATTATTTTTTCTTTTTCTGTTTCTAAACGGCTATTTTCTTTTTGCCATTGTTCAGAATCAAGCTGTTTTTTTTGTCTATTTTGTCGGGCTTGACTAAGTTCTTCGCTAAGGGTCTTGATTTGTTGCCTTTTTTCCGTTATTTTAAGGTTAAGCTGGATAATTATGTCTTCAATTTCTTGAATACGTTTGTATAACATATCCACTTCAGCAGAATCGGTGTGGATAGCATTGCCGAAGTGAAGGGCGTTGCGTTTACTTATACTTCCCCCAGTCATGGCGCCACTGGCTTCTAATAATTCCCCGTCAAGGGTAACGATTCTTTCTTGACCGATAAAGTTACGGGCAGATTCTAGGTCAGAAAATACCATGGTATTACCGAAAACGTAGGCGAAAATAGGTCGATATTTATCTTCACAGGTGATGAGGTTAACGGCTAAATCGATGTAACCTTGGGCGTATTGGATGCCCCCTAGTTGATGGAGGCGGGGGGCTTTAATTTTGTTGAGGGGGAGAAAGGTTGCCCTACCTGCTTTTTTTTCTTTGAGCAGTTTAATCCCTGCGGCGGCGATGGAATCGTCTTCGACTACGATAAAGCCTAATCTTCCCCCTGCACAGATTTCGAGGGCGAGTTGATAGACGGTTTCTACTTGTCCTAGTTGGGCTACTAAACCGCATACTCCTGGTAAGTCAGAGTTTAATATTATTTTACTGGCGTAGGTGCCTTGGGCTTCTTGTTGGGCTTGTTTGGTGGCTTCTAGTTTATCTAGTTGTCTTTGTTTGTCTCGTTGTTCGATTAACAAACGATTTACTGTTTCTTGGTTGAGGGTGATTTCTTGCTCAAGGTTGCTGAGTTGTTGGGCTAGTTTTTGAACAGTTTTTTCTAGGGTTTGGATGTCTTGTTCAAAGTTGGCATGGGGTTGGTTATGGAGTTGGGTTTCTATGTGGGTTAGTTGTTGGTTTTGGTTTTTGATGGTGGTTTGTAGTTGTTGGCTACGGGCTTGTAATAGGGCTTTTTGGGTTAGTTGGGGGTTGAGTTGGTTTTGAATTTGGTTAATTTCTTGGTTGAGGGCGGTTTGTTGTTCTACCCATGCTTGGGATTGGGCGGCGATTTCTTGGGCGGATTGTTTTAATGTTTCAAGGTTTTTTTTAAGTTCGTTTTTTTTGGTTTCTTGGGTGGGTATTTCTTTTTTTTCTAGGTCTTCTTTTTGTTTATTTATATTAACTAATTGTTGTTCTAATTCTTGTTGATTAGTAGTTATTTTTTCTTGGTTATTGAAATTATTTTGGAATTGTTTTTCTAGTTCTTTTTGTCTTTGCTTTAATTGTTGTTTTTTGGCTTTTTGGGTAGCAAGTTTGGAGGCGATGGAAATTTGTTCTTCTTCTCCTAATGCTTTTACTTCTTGATTTAGTTCTTCTAAACGATTAAGGGCGATCGCACTTTGTTCTCTAATAAAAGTTAATTCTTTTTGTTTATTTTCTTGGTCATTTTCAATATTAATTATCTGCTGATTAAACTGTTTTTCTTGTTCTTGAAGATAACGCCAATTAATAACGATAGCCCATTCTTTTTTTTCTTGAATTTTGGCTTTTAACTTCTGATATTTTGCCGCCTTTTGGGAATCTTGTTGTAACTTTTCTCCATAGGCAGACAACTCTTGAGTAATAATATGACATTTTTCTTCCCTTTCTTTTACCGCCTCCAAAGTGGATTTAGTTTGATTAATTTTGCGGTCAAATTCTGCCACCCCAGCCAATTCATCAATGATTTCTCTTCTCTGTTTGGCATTCATGGTAATAATGCGGGTGACATCCCCCTGCAACACCACGTTATAACCTTCAGGATAGATACGTAAACGGTTTAACTGAGTTTGTAATTCTGTGGCGGTACAAGGTTGATCATTGACATAAAAAGTAGAAGCATAACTGCCTTTTTTTGTAACCCTTAAACGGCGGGTTATTTTTAATTCTGTTAAGGATTTTAAATCAATATTATTATCTTTTTCTTCTTCATTATTATCACTATTGTCTTGCTCAAAATTATCTAAATCTTCAAAATCAGACAGGTCAAAAGTAACAGAAACAATGGTTTCTAAAGTTTTATTATTACCCTTGTGGCTATTGTTAATTAAATCAGGTAATCTATCAGCGCGCATACCCTTTGAACTAGCTAAACCAAGGCAAAATAAAAGGGCATCTAAGATATTTGATTTTCCTGAACCATTAGGCCCAGAAATGACGGTAAAACCGGGTAAAAAAGGAACGGCATTGCTGCCTCCAAAAGACTTAAAGCGAGATAATTCTACTCTTTTAACATATACCATTGATCAGGATTTAGTAATTTTAATATGGTGAAAAAATATTTATTTTGCTTTTAGCAATTTAAGAACAAGTGGTTTTATGGAGATAAAGAATGGTTGAAAATTTTAGATAACAACATTGTTATTTTGGATAATAATTTTTCAAGTATTGTTGGTTTTAATTTTTGAGATTAGTTTATTTATTTTTACTTATTGAAAATTAAATATAGCAAAACAGTTGCTTATTTGATGATTAATAGTCATAAAGAAAAGCTAAAAGATGGTAGTGTCATTTTAATCATCGGTAAAAAAATTGCCAATAAAACCAAATAAGAGTAAAAGCTATTAACCATAATAAACAAAGCCAACTGAAATAACGATAAAATTTATTTGGTCTAGCGATGGCAGGGGTTGATTTTCCTGTAATTAATTTGAGGTTAAACCATCCCAAAATGGGGGCAGCAATGAAAGATAAGGCGGAAGCAAAATCAATTAAAACGGTGAAAGTTTGTCCTGCTAAAAATTGTAAAATGATAAGGGCAAGAGCAGGTATAACTAATAATGATACCCTGTAAATAATAGAGTTACTTTGGTCTTTTTCAGGGTTAGGATGATGCTCTGCCCATAAGGTAGCCATTACCCGTGGGTAAGCGTCTGTTACCGCCAAAGTAGTGCTAAACATGGTTATCAAGGCAGCGATCGCAATTATGGGGGTACTCCAAGCACCGAGGGTATTACTATAAAGCTGAATGACTTGTACAGAAAATTGAACACTATTATTAGAAAAACTTTCGCCACTACCGAACATTACTAAAGCGCCTAAAAGAAAGAATAATAAACCAATAAAACCTGCTGATAAATACCCTAAATTAAAATCAATATTTGCTTCCTTTAAAGTGGGTAAATAATGGGTTTGTTTTGCTCTTTCCCCTGTCCAAATGGAGTGCCACACCGCCGCATCAAGGGGAATAGGCATCCAGCCCATAAATGCGATGGCAAAAGTAATTCCCGCCCGATTCCAATAGGAAGGAGGAATGGCGTTAACAGACTCACTACCTACCCTTGCCCCCAATGCCATGATTACCGCTAATACCGTACAGATAGTAAGCAGAGAGATGATAAACTTCATGGTTAAATCAAGGAGCTTGTAATGACCAATGTATAACAAAACAATACATAAAGCCAAAATTACCCCACTCCACTGCACCGCAGACCAACCAAAATTGAATAATTGTTCGGCTAATCCTGCTGTTACCACGGTGACGGCGGCTTGAATAATAAACATAGTGCCGATGGTGAGGGCGATATAAGTACCATAAGCATAGTTGCCTAGATGGCGATAGCCTTTGATGAGGGTTTCCCCTGTGGCGGAGGCATAACGGGGCCCAAATTCCATGAAAGGGTATTTACTCACCACCGCTAAAATTAATAACCATAGTAAAGAAAAGCCGTATTCTGCCCCTGCGCGGGTGGCTTGTACTAGGTGAGAAACTCCGATGGCTGCCCCTGCCATTAAAATTCCAGGCCCGATGGCGAGGATTAATTTTTGATATTTGTCATTAACATTTACACTTTTTTTAACCATTTATAACGGTAATTTTATTGAGATTGGCAACGGTAGAATTTAAAGTCTAATTGTCCATTGTCCATTGTTAATTGTCAATTATTTTAAAAACCTAAAACATATCCTGCAATGCTAAAATAAATTAGTACCCCTAAAACATCTACAGCGGTGGAAATAAAGGGGCCAGACATGAGGGCAGGATCTAATTTTAGCAGTTTAAATAAGAATGGTAAACCTGAACCAGCAATGGATGCTAGGATAGAAATGGCCATTAGGCTAATACCAACGGTGACGGCAACGGTTAAGTTGCGCTGACTTTGGGGTAAGAGATAGGCCCATAATATGGTGATTAATCCTAATCCTAGTCCTAAGAGCGCCCCGGCGATCGCCTCTCGAAAGATAACTTTACCTACTCCTAAATCCTTTAATTCATCGGTGCTTAAACCACGGATTACCACGGTAGAAGATTGAGTGCCAATGTTACCACCACTGCCAATGAGAAGGGGAATAAAAGCGGCTAAGACAGTGATTCTGGTTAAAAGTTCTTCTTGTCCACCAATGATACTGCCTGTGATGGTGTTGGTGAATAATAATACTAGCAACCAAGTAACTCGACGACGGGCAACGGTGAAAAGATTGGTTTCAAAGTAGTTATCTCCATCCGATTGCACCGCACCGAGGGCGTAAATATCTTCGGTGGCTTCTTTTTCGATAATATCAATGACATCATCCACGGTGACGATACCCACTAATCGTAATTCTCTATCTACCACTGGCACGGCTAAAAAATCGTATCTTTGGACTACTTTGGCTACTTCCTCTTGATCCATATCTGTTTTAATATAGATAACGTCGGATTTCATAATCTCCCCTAGGGTTTGCTGAGGTTCGTGGGTAACTAAGTCTTTGAGGGATACTACCCCTGTTAAATGGCGAGATTCATCGGTGACATAGATATAGTATATTAGTTCTGATATAGTAGCGTGCGATCGCAACCTATTTAAAGTTTCTTCGAGGGTAATATTAGCCTTAGAGGAAGTATATTCAGGAGTCATGATTCTTCCTGCGGTGTTTTCCTCATAACCTAATAATAAATTAGTTGCCTGTCTTTCTTCGGGGCTAAGTTGGGCTAAAATACGTTTTACCACCGATGCGGGTAACTCATCAAACAATCTTGCCCTATCATCGGGAGACATTTTATCAACGATGTCTAAGACATCTTGACGTTTAAATTCTTCAATTAATGATTGTTGGGTGGTATAGTCTAAATGCTCATAAACATCGATAGCTTCAGTTTTATTGAGAAGACGAAAGGCGATTAGTTGCATCGCTTCGGGTAAATCCCCAATGGCTTCAGCAATATCCACAGGTTGCACGGGAATCAGTAAAGACTTTGCCCCTTGAAGGTTATTTGCATCTAACATCAGTTTTAATTGGGAGGCAACTAAATCCCTTAACTCATGACGAGAATCTTTGTTATTAATAATTTGATTTTCTGTCATTTTATTTTTAGTTTCCTCCTCAATTATCCAGACACGAAGACTTTATGTCATTAGAATGATAATCGATCGCTAGGGTAAAAAACAATTGATAATAGAAAATAAGGGGCGATCGCCCCTATCCCTTAAGATAAAGTTTAACTATTAGGTAGAGGAATAGTAATATCAAGGGTTTGAATATCCTGATTTAAAACCGCCAAAGTGTCTTTAACCTCATCACCATTACCCACAACAAGGGTGACAAATTTATCAGGTTGTAAATAGTTTTGTGCCGACTCAAAAACCTGTTGGGCAGTGGTATTAGTTACCGCTTTTTGATAATCAAAAATAAAATCTTGGGGATAACCATAATATTCATAGGTCATAATACGGGAAAGAATTTGATTAGGGCTTTGAAATTGAAACACAAAGGAATTAAGGATAGAATTTTTGGCATAGTCTAAATCCTCTTGACTAATTCTCTCTGTACGCAGTTTTTCGATTTCTTGGTTAATGGCTTGAATAAATTGCCCACTGGTATCGGTGTTAGTTTGCCCCCCTGCTAAAAATAAACCAGGATAGTTATAGTTGGCGCCCCATACCCCATAGACAGAATAGGCTAAACCCTGGCGCGATCGCACCTGATTATGTAATCTACCCCCAAAACCATTTAAAAGACCATTAATAACGGTTAATGTAGGATAATTAGGATCATCTAACTCACCCCCTAAATGTCCTAATAAAATATTACTTTGAGTAAGCTGAGGTTGATCAATTAAATATAATCCTGAAGAAGCCACTTGAGTGGGCATAGGAATATTTTGGGCAGGGGCAGGGGTATCAACTTCCCAATCTCCTAGGGTTTGAGCAATAATATTTTTAATCTTATCGGGTTCAAAATCCCCCACAATACCTAAAATAATATTTTCAGGGCGAATGTGTTGTTGATAAAAATTGATTATATCTTCCCTAGTAATATTCTCAAGGGTACTATATTCGATGGTACGAGCATAGGGGCTATCATCACCATAAATAAGTTTTCTAAACTCCCTGCGAACAACATTACCCGGATTATCATTGCGACGGGAAATGCTCCCTCTGAGATTGTTTTTTTCAAAATCTAAAAAAGTTTCTTCAAAGGCTGGATTACGTAATATATCAGCAAAAAGGTTAAAAACTTCCTCCAAATCATAGCTAAGGGTATTAAAAGTAACATTACCCGAGTTTGTGCCGATGGAGGTTTCGATGGAAGCCGCTTTTTGTTCGAGGATAGTATCAATTTCATTTCTACTGCGGTTGGTGGTGCCTCCTGTGCGTAGTAAATCCCCCGTGAGGGTTGCTAATCCAATTTTGTCTGTGGGTTCAAATTTATCCCCTGTTTTTAGCACTGCATTGCCCGTGATGAGGGGAAGACGATGATCTTCCATTAAATATATTACCATGCCGTTATCGAGGGAAAGGCGATCGTATTTTGGTAATTCCACTTCCCCTAAGGGGGGGTATGCTAAATCAGAATAATGGCTAATGGGTTGGGCTATGGCAACGTTACGGCTAATAATAGTGAAGGTGATGGTAATTAAGCCAATGGTTAACCATTGCAATGACTTTTTAATTTTATTCATAAGTATTTCAAAGTTAATGGAGGGTGTGCGCTGTAATGATGAATTATTCCTCTAGCCTAACGAAAATTAAGGGGGTTTTGATCCCGACGATGACGAATGGGTAAAGGTTCTGGTTGTATGTTACTATCTAAACTAGCGGTATATTCTAGGGCTTGTCTGAGCCTTTTTCCTGCATAAATGGACATATCCCGAGGCACATTAATTCTATCCCGTAAATATCTTAACCCGAGGGCAGATTGGTTAGGGGGAGGACAATCTTCTTTTGTCATCATGTAGGTTAAGGCGCTACGTAGGGCTTGATCAAATAATTGATTATCGGTAGGGTTGATGTCGATGATGTTGTGACGATGTTTTAAAACTCTGTGGAGGGCTTCTTGTCTTGAGTTTTCAGGCTCAGGGTAAGCCACATCGGGTAATAAAAACCAGTCTCCTTGATCAACTCTTTGTTGATTTTTGAGGGTTTGGGGTTCACGATTACTGTAGCATCCTCCCATTTGAGGGGGTAAGTCATGGGCGTGGGTGTGAAAGTCGCTTTGAGTGCCTCGGTAGGTGGGGCGAGTTTCCATGGCATCAAACCAACGGGAAAGATTGGGATTTTCTTCCCTTAGTGAATAGCCTTTGTAGTAGTAAAGACTAGCATTCATTCTTTCTATGTAGGGGGTGAAAATTACATCGGCGGTGCTAAAGTCTTGGAGAAAGTAAGGGCTCGGGGTTTGACTGAGGGCTTGTTCTACTTTTTTAATGACTTGAATAAATTGTTGACGGTTGTTGTTTTCTTGTTGGGGAAAAATGGTGGGGTAGCATAGCCATGTACACCATGCCCTAAATAGTAGTCTTTCTAGTTTTCTTAGGGGGAGGACTTTTTTATCTTCCATGCCGAATTGTAATACGCCGAAGGTTTGTTCGAGGGCTATTAATATGTCGTCGCTTTCGGTGATTATTCTGCCGTCTAATTCTACGGCGGGAAGCATTCCTGAGGGAACTTTTTCTTTATACCATGGTTCTTTTTGACCATAGCAAAACATGGTTACTTTTTTGATGCGGTAGGGGATTTGTTTTTCTTCTAGCCATAGCCATATTTTTTGACAGTAGGGACACCAGGCGTGATTATCTCTATAGAGGGTTACTCTTATGGCTTCTTGTTGGTGGTTAAACAGTCTGAGGGTGGCTTGGGAGTTGGTTTGTCCGTTGATTTTATCGATATGATAGTCCGTTAATTTTTCTAGTTCTTGCCAGGATAAAGGTGCGATCGCCATTAGTATCTCAATAAAAGTAATAAGTCTAAAATTAAATATAACCTTTGTTTGGGTAATGGGTAATGGGCAATGGGTAATGGGTAAAAGATAAAAAGTTACAAAAGTGTTCACTGTGAACTATTTGAAAATTACATAATCATTATTCTGAAAGATTATCCTTCAAATAAAAGACTATGAGTGGAAATCAATCAAGGGTTCAAGCCATTTATCAAATCACCAATAGAGAGGTAAAACCTTTTAATAGCCCCAAAAGATTGGAAGAAATGTGGGCAAAAGATGTATTCACCCTCAGCAAAATGCAGGAGTGTTTACCTAAAGATGTATTTAAATCCCTACAAAAAACCATCCAAACAGGAGAACCCCTCGATCTCTCCATTGCGGATGTGGTAGCTACGGCCATGAGGGATTGGGCAATTTCTAAAAAAGCCTTGTACTATGCCCATGTATTTTACCCCCTCACCAACTCCACCGCTGAAAAACATGATGGTTTTGTGTCCGTACAGGGTGACGGCTCGGTAATTTCTGAGTTTGCAGGAAAAGTATTGGTCAAAGGAGAACCTGACGGCTCGTCTTTCCCTAATGGTGGTATTCGTTCTACCTTTGAGGCTAGGGGATATACCGCTTGGGATGTGACTAGCCCTGCCTATGTGATGGAGACGGATAACGGTGTAACCCTTTGTATTCCTACGGTATTTGTTTCTTGGACTGGGGAAGCTCTGGATAAAAAAACTCCTCTGCTTCGTTCTAATGCGGCCCTCAACAAGTCGGCTCGTAAAGTGTTAGAACTATTGGGACATACTGATATAGCCCCCATTAATTCTAGCTGTGGAGCAGAGCAGGAATACTTTTTGGTTGATGCTAATTTCGCCCATAGTCGTCCTGATTTACTTTTAGCAGGAAGAACCTTATTTGGCAGACCTTCGGCTAAGGGACAGGAATTTGACGATCATTATTTTGGTGCTATCCCTGAGCGAGTACAGGTTTTTATGCAGGATGTGGAAGAATCTATGTATCGTCTGGGTATTCCCGCGAAAACTCGTCATAATGAGGTGGCCCCTGGCCAGTTTGAATTGGCGCCTTTCTTTGAAAGTGCTAACGTGGCAACGGATCATCAACAGTTAACCATGACCATTTTAAGAAAAATGGCCAAAAAACATGGTTTCTTGTGTTTGCTCCATGAAAAACCTTTTGCTGGGATTAATGGTTCTGGAAAGCACGTGAATTGGTCTGTGGGTAATGCTACTCAGGGTAATTTACTAGATCCTGGTGATACTCCCCATAGTAATGCTCAATTCCTCCTTTTCTGTGGGGCAATTATCCGAGGGGTTCATAAGTTTGGGCCTTTGATGCGCGCGGTGGTGGCAACGGCTAGTAATGACCATCGTTTAGGGGCTAATGAAGCTCCTCCTGCTATCATGTCGGTTTATCTTGGTTCTCAGTTGGAGGATGTCTTTGAACAAATTCGCACGGGAGAAATCAAGGGTTCTCAGTTGGCTCAAACCATGAATATTGGTATTGATACTTTACCTGTTATTCCTAAGGATCCGGGCGATCGCAACAGAACTTCTCCTTTTGCGTTTACTGGTAACCGTTTCGAGTTTAGGGCCGTGGGTTCTAGTCAGTCGGTGGCAGGTCCTTTGGTGGCGATGAATACCATCTTAGCCGATTCTTTACAGTGGATTGCGGAAAAATTAGAGGCTGAGTTAAACCAAGGTACTGAGCTTAATGATGCTATCCAAAAAGTTCTCCAAGAAATCATGGAAAAACATGGGGCTGTGGTTTTTGGTGGTAATGGTTATTCTGATGAATGGCATAAAATGGCCGTAGAGGAAAGGGGTTTGGCTAATTTACCCACCACTGCTGATGCTTTACCTAGTCTCAGATATAAAGAGGTTGAGGAGCTATTTGATCGCATGGGGGTGCTTTCCCCTGTGGAATTAGAAAGCCGTTTTGAGGTATATGCAGAGCAATATATTCTTTCCCTTGAGGTGGAAGCAAAATTAGTGGTTAGCATGGCAAAAACTACTATTTATCCTGCTGCTATCAATTATCTTTCTAAACTTACTAGCACCATGGCTAGTTTAAATAATGTCGGTATCAAATTGGATACCACTGCGATCGAAAAAATCGCCACCTTGGTTAATCAATTAATGATAGAAGTTGAAAAACTTAGTGAAGCCCTAGGAAAAGAAGATTTCGCAGATACCGAAGCCCATATGAAATATTTTGCCCAAACCATTCTTCCCATGATGAATGAAGTCCGCAAATATGCTGATGCCCTTGAAGGTGAGGTTGATGATGAATTATGGCCTTTACCTACCTATCAAGAAATGTTGTTTATTAAATAGTTTTAGGTCTTAGGTGCCAGGTTTTAGGTGTTAGGTTTATCTTTAGTTCAATTTATTGAACGTTATCTATGTAGCCGTGTAATTCATTACACGGTGGGTAATGCTAAGTTTTATCAATCAGATTTAGCATAAAATCAGCAATACCAAAAAAGTATCACTCACAAAAAAAGGGTGTAAATATACACCCCAAAAATCAAATTATTTTTTTTTAATTATTAACCTACAAATTCCTTAACGGGTTCACATACTCCAGCAGGAGCAGTTCCTTTGAGGTAAGCTAACATAGTATCAGCATCAGAGACCTCGAAAGGATCGGTAGGACAGTTATCTTCATAACCAGGCTCTACAAAGATTTTCTCGATCTTACAGTCGTTAACAAGCATAGAATAACGCCAAGATCTCAAACCGAATCCGAGGTTAGATTTATCAACTAACATACCCATTTTGCGGGTGAATTCAGCGTTTCCATCGGGTAATAGGAATACGTTTTTAGCGCCGATTTCTCTACCCCATTTGAACATTACGAAAGCATCGTTTACAGATACACAAATTACTTCATCAACACCTTGAGCTTTAAACTCATCGTATAATTCTTCGTAGCGAGGAAGATGATTAGAAGAACAAGTAGGGGTAAATGCTCCGGGTAAGGAGAAAACAACTACTTTTTTACCGCCAAAAATATCTTCAGTGGTTTTGTCTTCCCAACGGTAAGGGTTAGGTCCTTCTACGGATTCATCACGGACACGGGTTTTGAATACTACACTAGGTACTTGTTCGATAACAGCCATGTTTTACCTCTACTATAATGGTTAATAAAACTTTACGTTTTTAAAAATATTGTTGAAGCTACTTAACTTTTTGCTTCTATCTCAGAATAACTCTTATTTAGGAATTTGTCAACAACAATAATTATTCATTTTTGTTAAGGTATAGTTAAGGCTAGTTGATTAATACTAAAAAATTGATTATCAATTAGACTGTAAGTTTGTAGTGTAAGACTAAGATTATTTTTACTTTGTCATGGGAAAAAAAGCAGATGAAATTATTAGTGTACTAAAGGCAAAAGGGCTGAGGGTGACTCCCCAACGCTATGCTGTATATGCCAATCTGTTGAGTAGAAATGATCATCCCACCGCAGAAAATATCTTGACAGATTTAAATAAAGACGTACCGACTTTATCTCAAGCAACAATATATCTTTCGTTACAAACTCTGAGGGATGTGGGGTTAATTCGTGAGGTGTTGTTACAAGAGGGGGTATGTAGATACGATGCCAATGTTTCTCCTCATCATCATTTTCGCTGTAACTGTTGTGGAAAAATCGAGGATATTCCTTGGGAAACTTTTTCTAATTTGTCCATTCACAAGTTGCGCCGAGGGCTAAAAGTTGATCATTATGAGGTAATTGTGCAGGGGGAGTGTAATTCTTGTGCTGAGGATTAAAATTTAGCTTGGGGTTTATTTGTAGTAATAATTTTTTTAAGGGTAATTAAATGAATTCTGAAGTAGCTTCGGCTTTAAGGGTTTTAAAGGAATATAGTGGTATTAAAACAAAGATTCCCGCATCGGAAACGGAAAAGGTGGAGTTGCAAAAATCTCTTTTGTTGATTATCCATGAGGCGGATTATTGTAATTTGGGTATTTGCGCATCGAGTTATGATGAGGGTTTTTCTGCCTTACAAAGTTACCTCAAGGCTTTTGGCTATGTTTTAGATATTAGTCGTCGTCATGGGGTTGATGGTGATGAGCCTATTTATATCAAGTTTAATGGAGAAAAGTTATCTCACATGGTTTCTGATTATTCTGGGGAATATCGTGGGGTATTAATAACGATTTTTTCTGATGTTAATGATTCTATTCTAGGAACTTACGGACATTTACCGTTATCTTTGTTTGATTGATTTTTAACTTAATTTAGGTGTTGGTGAATTAAGGTATGATTTTTAGTTGAGTTTGGCAATAGGTAATGGGCAATGGGCAATAGTAATAATAGTTTTAATACTATATATTTACTGTAATTTAATAATGCTTCATACTCAGCAATGCCCTAATTGATTTTTACTTGTCGAGGGGGATGGCTTCTACTTCTACGGTTTCTCCTTGACTATCACTATTTCCATTGTCAATATTATCTTTGTCTAGTTTTTTGTTTTTCATTGCCCCTAAGAGTAGTTGAGATACTTCTGATAGCATGATGGAGACAATGACAAAATCATCAATTTGCCCTGCGATGGGGATGATGTCGGGGGAAATGTCGATGGGGCTAATGAGATATACTAATGTGCCAAGGATTACCCAGAGACGGTATTGGGGGTTACGGATGCCGTTGGTGTACCATGTGTATAGGGAAGAAAGGTTAAATTTCATAATGTTTTGACAGTGGTTGCTATGTTTTTATTTTATGGTGATTGAAGTATTTATATATGTAGGTTTTCCGTACTTTTTGAGGTAGTGTTTCAATAAATAATTTGAGTTGGGGATAAAAATCGCAATCTTTCATGGGTGTAAACAATTGATAATGAACAATTTATATCAAATATTTTCACAGCCCCACCGTGTAATGAATTACACGGCTAATGGTAGTTCGTTCAATTTATTGAACTAAGATATTAATACTGCTAATTTGTAAGTGATCGAGCAGACTTGATATTAAATGATTATTACCCATAGTCTTCATCATCTTAATACCTGAAACCTTTATAAATTAGTGGTGATAGCTTGGACAGGGCAAGTGGGAATACATTGCTCACAGACGATGCAGGTTTGTTGACGAAATTGTAGTTTATAACTACTGGGATTGAGGGTGAGGGATTCGGTGGGGCATACCCCTGTACATAAGCCACAATGGACGCAGATTTCTTCATCGATGATGATTTCTCCTGTGGCGGAGGAAACTTTGATGTCTTGGGATTTCATCCAATCGATGGCTATTTCTAGTTGATCTATGTCTCCTAATAATTCTACTACTAATTTACCGATTTGGTTGGGGGCGACTTGGGCGCGGATGATGTTGGCTGCGATGTTGAATTCTTTGGCAAGGCGATAGGTGATGGGAATTTGTACCATGGTACGGGGAAAGGTGAGGGTTACTCGTTTTTTCATGAGTTTGAGGGATAATGGTTTTTGAATAACTATTTATAGTGTAGGGAATTATATTTATGTCTGAAAATACTTCTTCTGGTGTTGGGGTTAATGGTTTACGAAATTTGGTAATTGCTTTGGTGGCGATCGCCCTTAGTGTTACTTTGGTATTAGGGTTACAAACTAGCGCTAATTCTGAGTCTTTGGAGGCACAGGCACAAAATTCTACTCCTTTGGAGGTGGCGGTTAGTAATGGTAAGCCCACTTTGATGGAATTTTATGCCAATTGGTGTACCAGTTGCCAAGCCATGGCTGGGGATATGGCGACTTTGAAGCAGGAGTATGGCAATGATATTAATTTTGTGATGCTTAATGTGGATAATACGAAGTGGCTTCCTGAGGTTTTACGGTATCAGGTGGATGGTATTCCCCATTTTGTTTTTCTTGATCAGGACGGAAGTGCGATCGCATCTACCATTGGCGAACAACCTTTATCAATTTTTCAAAAAAATTTAACAGCTTTAATTAATAATAATCCCCTCCCTTATGCGAACTCTCAGGGGATAACTTCTCAGCTGAAAAATGCTAATCCTATTATAGAAGGAAATCAAGATAATCCCCGTGATCATGGTTAAGAATTACTGGTTCAATTAACTAAGGCTAATATATTTTCTTAGTATTTTTAGCAGGATGTATCTATGAAATATTTATGCTATTAAGTGAAGTTTTTTACTGCTTTTTAAAAAATCAATAATTTTCTAGCATAATTATCAAAAAAAACAGCAAAAATGTAGTCATTTAGCCTTAGTTATGTTATAATAAAATTATATAAAACATAGCCACCTTTTCTTGACCCGTAGCGGTCGGGGAGGGGTGGCTTGTGCTTTTTTTTAGCAACCCCTATTGTAAGAATAGTATGGATAATTGGTTAGAAGTTAAGGCACAGGTAAAGAGTTATTGTTATCAAAATAATTATGAACAATTAAAGGCTTATATAGAATCTTTATTGACGGTGAATGATTCTAATCCTTTATTTTTGGCTTATGCTGGGGTTAGCTATATGTTAGCTGATGACGAGGAAAGGGCGATCGCTCTTTGGCTAGATTGTTTTTTGTGTGCGGATGAGGAAGAATTAGTAATTGTTGCTCATAATCTTCAAGAATTAGGTGATTTATATTTTAAAAATAATCAATTTAATACTGCTTCTTTGATTTATCAACAGGTATTAGAATTTAATGCAGAGTATTTCCAAGGTTATCTTAAACTTGGTTATTGTTTTCTATACTCTGGCAATTTTGATGATGCTATGGAGGTGTGGAAAAATGGTTTATCTATAAATGCTCAATGGAAAGAATTATATTTAAATATAGCAGAACAATATCAGTATGTTAAAGAATATAATCAAGCCATTAGTTATTATTTAAAAGCTCTTGATTTTTATAGTAATGATAATAAAATCTTGTACAATTTAGGTTTTTGTTATACTGCTACTCATCAATTAGATTTAGCTATTGATTATTATCAACAATGTTTAAATATTGATCCTTATAGTGACCGTATTTATGGTGAACTAGGTTATATCTATTTATTGCAAGGAAATGTAAAGAAAGCAAAAGAATCTTGGCAAATTTTAGTGAATAATTTTGATATATTTACTAACTTACTTAATTGGAGTAAAGAAAGTAATGATCAAAGTATCATTTTAAATTATCGTCTAATTGATAACTTATTTTTCAACAAAAGTTTAGCAGAATTTACTGTTATTATTGCTCATTTATTATTTGCACAAAAAAAATACTCTTTAGCAAGTATCTACTATCAAATTGCATTGGATGATTTAGTTCTTAAACAAAATAATTTATCAAACCAAAATTTATTAACAACAAACGAAATTAAAAATATTCTGGATAACTTATTCTTTATTCTCCATCAACAAAATAATCAAGATAAAGTAAAAGAATATCTTAATCAATTAAGTAATACGGATAATGAATATATAAAAAATGTGATTAAAAATTTAATCAATGGCTCAACAAAAAAAGTTAATCATCCTGAAAATTTAATCATAAATGAAGCTAAAAAATATTATGAAACTAGCCAACAATGGGCAAAGAAAAAAGGAAATTATCAGTTAATTTATGGAGATAATCAACTTAGCCTAAAACCTCCCCATAGTTTTGATAATAATATTCATCCTAGTTTTTATTTTCCGCACAAATTCCCCTTACCCTCTAGTTTTGTGACAATTTTAGATAATGGACGGTTTTGGTTACGGGAAGACGAGGGCAGTAGTGCCATTATCAGCGATGATAACTATATGATAGGGGATATTTCTCCCGAATCTCCTGCCCTGAGTCCTAATCATCCTGATAAACATCCTCGTTATCATTCCTTGTTGACAACTTCTTTGCTTTCCCCTGTCACTCGTCTTAAAGGTAAGGTAGTTGTTTTGGGAGGATTGTTAAACAATATCTATTTCCATTGGTTATTTGATATTCTTCCTCGTATTCATCTACTGGAAAAGGCTTCTATTTCTTGGGATGAAGTGGATTATGTGGTGGTGGATAATCGTTGCCAATTTCAACGGGAAACTTTAGAAATGTTTGGCATTCCTTCCTCGAAGATATTTCCTCTTTCTTTTCCTACCCATATTAAGGCTGATAAATTAATTGTACCTTCTTTTCCCAGTGCGATCGCCTGGATGCCTCCTTGGAGTTGTCAATATTTACGTACAAAAATATTAGGTGATAATTTAGATAAAAAAACACCTGATAAAAAAATTTATATTAGTCGAGAAAAATCTAGTAATAGAAGGTTAATTAATGAACAAGAAATTATCAATATTTTAAAACAATATAACTTTGAAATTTTCAATTTAGAATTACTTTCTGTCAAGCAACAAGCAGAATTATTAAATCAAGCAGAAATTGTCATTTCTCCCCATGGTAGTGGTTTAAGTAATCTAGTTTTTTGTCAATCCAAAACGACGGTAATAGAAATTTTTTCCCCTAATTATGTATATCCTTGTTACTGGTTAGTTAGTAATATTATTGATTTAGAATATCATTATATTTTAGGGGAAATTATGGGCAGTAAAAGTTTTAATAATTTTCTTTATCCCGATAGTCGTTTTGAGGATATTTACATTAATCCACATAATTTAACAATAAATTTAGAGCGAATTTTATCATCCTAGGCAAAGGTTTTTATGCGATGGGGTTTGACAAAAACTACTTGATTATTTTTAAGATTTAAAGAATTAAATTTTTGTTTACTGAGATGGGCAATAATGGGCAAATTATTTTCTAAAAGTAATTCTACTTGTATATCTGCGCCTAGATGAGTGATTCTTTTAATGGTGGTTTTGGTACTTTCATTGTCATCTGTTAACAAAATATCTACCTCATGGGGGCGCACAAACACCTCTGGATGGGAGGAATATTCATCATGATTAACATTAACAAAAATAGGAGTATGGCTAGGTAAAACATTCACCTCCCCGATAAATTTCATCACAAAAGGTGAGGTAGGATTATCATAAATTTCTGCAGGGGTGCCAATTTGCTCAATAACGCCGTGATTCATTACCACAATTTCATCTGCCACTTCCATGGCTTCTTCTTGGTCATGGGTGACAAATACACTGGTAATATGGACATCATCATGCAATCTCCGTAACCATGCCCTTAAATCCTTCCTCACCTTGGCATCTAATGCCCCAAAAGGTTCGTCCAATAACAATAGCTGGGGTTGCACAGCCAACGCGCGCGCTAGGGCGACTCTTTGCCTTTGTCCTCCTGATAATTGGGATGGGTAGCGATCGCCCAAACCCTCTAATTGAATCAAATCAAGCAATTCAGCCACTTTATGTTTTATTTGATTTTTGGGAGTTTTACGAATTTTTAAACCAAAGGCAATATTTTCCTTGATGGTGAGATGTTTAAAAAGGGCATAATGTTGGAATACAAAACCAATATTTCGTTTACGAATATCAAGATGGGTGGTATCTTTTCCATTAATAATTACTTGACCATTATCGGGGGTTTCTAACCCTGCAATTACCCTCAAAAGAGTTGATTTTCCTGAACCAGAAGGGCCAAGGAGGGCGACTAAAGTATTGGGTTTTACCTCTAAATTAATATTTTTTAGAGCTTGGAAATCACCGAATTTTTTGTTTACTTGATTGATAATAATACTCATTGTTTTAGATATAGTGTTATGAAAAAGTGAATTAGAAACTAGGGAACGGGGAATAGGGAACAGTTTTTGATCTATTAGTTCCCCCCTTAACAAGGGGGTTAGGGGGGATCAAATCCTTGTATAACGTTCCAAAATTTCCTTACAAATAAGGGTGACAACTGCCAACAAAACCAGTACCACTGAGGCGGCAAAAGCCGATTGACTTTGATAGTTTTTGTAGGCCAATTCCACGAAAATCGGTAGGGATGCCGTTTTACCGATAATGTTGCCAGAAACAACGGCGATCGCACCATATTCCCCCATCGCCCTAGCATTAGTCAGCAAAACCCCATAGAGTAAACCCCAACGAATACTAGGGAGAGTCACCCGCCAAAAAATCTGTAAATCATTCGCCCCCAGACTCCTGGCCGCATCCTCCTGCTCACTACCAATCTCCTCCAACACAGGAATTACCTCCCTCGCCACAAAAGGCATGGTCACAAAAATCGTCGCCAATACCATCCCCGGCAAAGCAAAAACAATTCTCACATCAAGATATTCCACCAACCAATTTAACCAACCATTACGCCCATACAAAAGCACCATCATTAATCCAGCCACCACAGGGGAAATGGAAAAAGGCAAATCGATAATACTCATCAAAAACGCCTTACCCCGAAAATTATTCCTCGCAATTACCCACGCCGCACACAAACCAAACACCGTATTTAAAGGTACACTAAACAACGACAACAGCACCGTTAACCATACCGCCTGGATAAATTCCCGTTGTTGAATTGCCTGTAAAAAAGTGGGAATCCCCTCCTTAAACGCCTCATAAAACACCGAGACAGCAGGAATTAATAAAATCAGTCCCAAATAAACAAATACAACCAAAATTGACCAATTCTTGCCCGTATTTAATCTTTTAATTGTCTGCATAACGTTTGCCCCACTGCTGTAACAGATTAATAATTAACAACAAAACCAAAGAAATAAATAACAAAACCGCTCCAATTACCGTTGCTCCCACATAGTCATACTGTTCCAGTTTTTGCAATACCAATACAGGGGGGATCAAATCCCGAAAAGGAATATTAGAAGCAACAATAACAATAGTTCCATAGGAACCCACCGCCCGAGAAAAACCCAAAGCCACCCCCGCCGAAATAGCAGGAATGAGAGGGGGTAAAATTACTAGGCGAAAAGTTTGCCAATCCGATGCACCCAGTGACCAAGAAACCTCCTCAATTTCCGATCCCATTTCCTGTAATACAGGCTGTAAAGTTCTGACTACAAAAGGCAAGGCGATAAATAACATCGCCACAAATACCCCCAAAGGTGAAAAAGTAATCTGAATACCAAAGGGAGTAAAAAACTGACCAATCCAACCATCCTCAGAATACACCGTCGCTAATACCAAACCTGCCACCGTGGTAGGTAATGCAAAAGGAATGTCGATGGTGGCATCAATAATTTTTTTGCCCCAAAAGTCGTAACGCACCAACACCCAAGCGGTTAAAGTTCCCATCACAGCGTTAATCAAAGAAGCAACTAAGGCAGTGCCAAAGGTAAAAATATAGGAAGCCACTGCCACCTCCGCCGTTGCCTCCTGCCAGAAGTTTTCCCATCCTAAACTCGCTGACTCAAGTATTAACGCCATCATGGGAATGATTAAAATTACGGCGAGAAAGATGATAGTCACCGCCCAGGGGATGGAGAATTTGCGCAGAATATTTTTAATGGTTTCTCGATAATTGAATGGTGGTTGTTTTAAAGAACTAATCATGATTTTTTTTAGGGGAATAGTTTTCCATCGAGAATGTTTAATGTCTGATTTCCCACTCTCCCAAACTCCAAGAATCTTTTACTATTTGTTGACCGTTTCCCGTCTGACTCCAAACTTCTATATTTAAGTCAGATAGATAATTTAAAGCCTCTTGAATGGCAGTTTTTTCTCCTGACAAGATAAGGTTAAACCAACCATCTTTATCCGCATATTCCCCTAACATGGCAGAGGTGATATTTACTTCTAAATTGTGCTTGGAAGCCAGATCAACAATGATTGGTTTATCATGATGATTCGGGGGAATATGGATAGAAATTTTGATAGATTTTTTGTCTTGAATATCTTGGTTTGTCATAGTCAACTCTCCATAGCTGTAATGAAATTGGTAATTATTCCTACGGAATTTTTGGGATACTGGTAGAGTCAGAATTTCGTAATTGTCAATTGTCCATCGCGCCTCATGACTCCCCTTGTTGAGCAACCCTAAACTATCTTCCTGAAATGGCTTGATCGAAAATACCGCCATCATCGAAAAACTCTGATTGGGCTGTAGGCCAACCGCCAAAGTCTTCGATGGTGAAAAGATTTTCTACCACGGGAAATTTATCGCTAAATTCTGCAAAAACTTCCTCATTAACAGGGCGAAAACCTGCCTCGGCAAATGCCCTTTGTGCTTCGGGGGTGTATAGAAATTCCACAAAAGCCTCCGCCACTTCCCTTGTACCTCGTCTATCCACATATCCATCTACCACTGCCACAGGCCCCTCGATGGAGATATTGTAATCAGTGGGAATAACGTAGGGTTGAATTCTACCTTGGGATTCAGCAAGTAATAGTTCATTTTCGTAGTTCATTAATACATCCCCTTGGTTTCTGGTATAGAAAACGTCGGAGGCTTCCCTAGCGTCTTTGGGAAGGGTGGTGACACTGCTATAAACTTGGGCAACATATTCTGTGGCTTGTTCAATGCTTCCCCCTGCTTGGGTGATGCTACCCCAAAGGGCGAGAAAGTTCCAACGAGCTCCCCCAGAGGTTTTAGGATTCGCTGTGATTACGCTAATATTAGGATCTGCTAAGTCTTGCCATGTCTCTACTTTCTGTCCTCCTTCTCTACTCACGAGGGCAACTACGGAACGGGTAATAATGCCATTTTGTCCAGATACTTCATTTTCCCAACCAGGTTCGACTAATCCCGCTTCTTGGAGGGCGTAGGTGTCGGAGGCGAGAGCGAGGGCGACTATATCAGCTTCTAAACCGTCTATGACTGCTCTGGTTTGAGAGCCTGAACCGCCATAACTTTGGTCGATGGTTACTTTTTGTCCGGTGGTTTCTTCCCAGTATTCAACGAATTGGGGAACGATTTTTTCGTAGGCTGCTTGGGTTACTGCGTAGCTAACAAGGGTGAGGGTTACTTCTTCTTGGGATTGGGATTCTGCTGTGCTACCTGTATTTTCTGTGGTGGTGGAGGGGGAAGCACAACTGGCGATTACTCCGCTAATGGTTAATCCTAGCAAAAATTTACTGAATAATCTTCTCTGTAGTTTCATCGCTCATGTTTTACAAATTTTGTTAGCTACTATCATAATGAACTTTGAATCAATTTTCAATACATTTTTAAAAATATTTTATTGTAAAAAGAAAATATTTCTCTGAGAAATGCTAAACACTATATAAATAATTGCTCCACCAAAGAGAGCGATCACGAAGTGGCAGGCTACGCCTGATCGCACCGCTAAATAAAATAATAATTTTGTCAGAAGGTTCATAGGTATCTTGATCAATAGCACGGCGTACAGAAAAGTATTGGATGGTGGAAAGTAAGACGGTAATTAAACCAACGGAGGCAAAAAGTAACCCCATTTTCCAGCTAATGCCAAGTCGTGGAACTTCAGGCGGTTGAAAGTTCGGAAGACGTAGAATAACTACCCCAAAACCCATTAAGCCTACTGCTGTACGCATCCATGCTAAGTAGGTTCGTTCATTGGCTAGGTGATCTCTTATCCTAGAGGCGTTAAACTTAGACGGTGCTTTTTTGCTCATTTTCTGGATATACTATAGGTTTATTCTATATGTTAATTAAAATAGAAAACATTTTAATTTCATTTTTAAAGTTTTAAGTAGTGATGTCAAATCTGATTAGCAAAGTTTACTATTATGCACCGTGTAACCATTGACAATAAAAAATTATTGTCTTTTGCCTGTTCCCCGTTCCCTGTTCCCTGCCCTAATTAGTATATTATTCAAACAGGATTTAGTATGATGACACCCACAGAATTAATATTTTTAGTTGCGATTTTTTTCTTAACTAGCGTCATTGGAGTGGTGACGGGAAGTAATTCCCTGATAACTGTGCCTGTGATGTTAGAGTTTGATATTAATCCCGCAAGGGCGATCGCAACGAATATGTTTGCCTTAATATTTATGAGTATCGGGGGGACTATTCCTTTTTTAAAAAGTGACGTGCTAAAACGCCCAGATTTGTCTCTGTTGTCGGTTTTAACAGTAATTGGTTCAATTTTGGGGGCTTTGTTGGTAATTATTATCCCTGCCGATACCATGCCCTTACTCATCTCCATATTCATGATTGCCGTTACAGTTTTTTCCGTCACCAACAAAAACAAAGGATTAGAAAAACAAGAAAAGCCAAGCCCCACCGCTTTAAAAATAGGTTATGGTTTAACCTTTGGTTTAGGTATCTATGGAGGGTTTTTTAGTGGTGGTTATGTAACTACATTGACAGCGACTTTCATTGGCTTTTTAAATATGACATTTATAGAAGCCGTTGCCATTACCAAAGTATTAAATATTTTCTCCTCCATCATTGCTACCCTCATTTTTATGACTCAAGGATTAGTAGATTATCAATTAGGCATTATTTTGGGCATCACCATGTTTTTTGGGGCGATAATTGGGGCAAAAGTCACCATGAAAATGAGTAATCTATGGTTGCGCAGAATTTTTTTGGTGGTAGTCGTCTTTTTGGCTGTGCGTAACCTATGGCAGTGGATAAGTTAATTTTTTAAATTAGGTGTTTATATTACCAGAAAACTAAATTTAATTTTGACATTAATTAAAATCCCATCTCAAACAGTCTGTAACTGTGGGAAAATGTGCATAAAAGACTACATTAAATTATCAGGCAACAATGGTAAGAAAAAATCCCAGTGAATCTAACATCCTTACTTTTTTAATCAATAACTCCTATTTATTTAAAGGATTAGACGAAAAAGAATTAAGTGCTTTTCTGCCCCCAGATAGTCTTACCAGAGAAAAACTTTTTTCCAATCGCCCTGTTTTTACCGCTTTTTCCCCTGATGAGGATTTAGATAGTTTGTATGTAGTTTTAGAAGGAGGGCCTATAATATTACGTAGTAATCCCCTCGATCGCATTTTATCCCTAACCTATAGCGGTGGTTGTTTTGGAATGCGTAGTTTACCTTTTAGTCATGGTTTAGCAACAAAGGCTTATCCTAGTCTGGTGGAGGCTTATAAAACCACCTATGTCACTAAAATTCCCCTTGATGCCCTCAAACAAATTTATGATCATTTTGAGGTAATGGGCGATCGCTATGCTAAACTATTCGAGTTAAGGGAAAAATTTACTTATCATCTCCTCAACTGTAGTAGTTATCCTCCCCAAGCCGTAGCATCTCTCCTCAGGGCGTTAATTTATCAAGAAAGGGAATTGGAAAATCAACCCAATGAAAAAGGAGTTTATATCCTTGATTTGGCTGTGGAAGTAATCGCCAAAGCCTGTCAACTCAACCAGCGCACCGTTGAACAAGTTTTAAAAGGAATGCAAAAGGAAGGATTAATCAAACTAGATAAAAATAATAGCACATCCGATGATGTAATTCATATCCTACAACCAGAAGAATTAAAAGAAGTTTATAGTGCCACTAGGGATAAAGTTTCTTGGTGGCCATTAAAATAATTATGGCACATCAAATAAATTAAATATTGATATAAAACCCATTGCATAATACCCTTAAACAGTAATCCATAACACCCAATGACTCAAACCAAATTACCATTAAATCTGTTAGATAATCCCATAAACCCAGTTTTTGCCCGTCATGAAACATTTCACCCTCGATGGGGATGGTTAAATAAAGGTTTTAGTGCGGCTAGTATAGATAATAATATTTTTCAGGCAAATGATGCCCCCATTCGTTTGGGAGTGGGTAAAAATATGGTGAGGAGTATCCGTTATTGGTGTAATGCTTTTAAAGTGACTGATAATGATGATAATCCCTCAGATTTTGGGCAAAGGTTGTTAGGGGAAAATGGTTGGGATAAATACTTGGAAAATCCTGCGTCTTTGTGGTTATTACATTGGCATTTCCTTAAACCGAGTTGTAATGGTGCGTCATGGTATTATACTTTTAATCTTTTTAATGAAACCGAATTTAGTCGAGATGACTTGCTTAACGGCTTGAAGAAGTTTCGGGATGAGATTAAGCCTAATATTGCTGATTCTTCCCTTAACAAAGATATGACTTGTATTTTCAGGATGTATGTGGATACTGGTGATGATGGTTTTGTGGAAGATTCCATTGATTCTCCTTTTGCGGGTTTAGGGTTAATTTATCAGCCTCTCCATAACAAAAATTATCGTTTTCGTTTTGGCAGTAAACCAAATTTAGCCCCTGAAATTGTGGTGGCTACTTGTTTGGAATATGCTAGTTGGGTGAGTGATAATCAGACAACCATTAGTATCAGCAGATTACTTTATGATTATGGTAGCCCTGGTTTAGTGTTTAAGTTGACGGAGGAGGCTTTACTTGGTGCTATTGATACGATGATTCGTAAGTATGATAATCTTTTTTTAGCGGATACTGCTGGTTTAATTCAGTTATCTTTTAATGGTAATCCTCTTGATTTAGCTGATAATATTCTTGATGATTTTTTCTTAATAATTGACGGTTAATAATTGATAATTGATAGTTGATAATATTTTTTAAATAAAAGGTATGGTTTTACCTCTTAAATCTTCCAAAATTCGTTGACTTTCAGTTATTGAGGTTTAGTATAATTACGAATGGTACGGTTTAATTTAATTGAAAATCAGTTATTACCTTAAAATCAATATTTAATAATAAGTTATCTTTTATAATAATGCTATATCTACCTATTTAAAGTCAGTTTATAACTCTTTTTTATTAGTAAAACTAGGCTTTAAGTGATAGTCTAAAAACTAGATAATAGTTAACTAAACTATTAAATATACTTCCATGATCAAAATAATTGATTATTAAAAATATAATCACTATTGCCTATTGCCTGTTCCCTATTCCCCATCTTAACCAAAAATATTATCCCGAACTCAATTTTTTTATACTGATGATTATGAATTTATCTTCTTATTTTACTTTACAACGTCGTTATGGTCGTTCTATTAATTTAGAAAGGGATTTTAACGATTTATCTGCTTTGGATGGTTATGTTTTAACGGATAAATCTGTGGAAACTTTAAAGCGAGTTTTGTTGGGAGTAAGTGGAGAAAATAAATATAATTGTTGGACTTTAACGGGGGTTTATGGTACTGGTAAATCTGCTTTTGTTCATTTTTTAATTTCTTTATTAGCTAATCAAAAAAATCAAGTAAAAAGAAAGGCTTTAGAGATAGTAAATAACCATATAGATGATAATGTTATTATCAATAATATTCCTGATGATGGCATGGTAAGGGCGATCGCCGTTAGTCAACGAGAGGCGATTAGTTTAACTATTATTCGGGCGTTAATTAATGGTTTAAAGGATGTTGGGGGTAAATTATCTACGCAGTTTATTACTTCTTTACAGGACATAGAAAACCGTATTAAGGACGGTAAAATAGTTCAAAATACTGCCATAGTTAGTATTATTAAAGATATTGTTTTACAAACAAAAAAAGATATTATTTTAGTTATTGATGAACTAGGAAAAAACTTAGAATATGCCGTTTATAATCAAGGGGCAGAGGATTTATATTTATTACAACAATTAGCAGAATTAGAAGCTGTTGAAGGCAAAAGAATTTATATTTTAGGTATCTTACACCAAGCCTTTACCGAATATGGACAAAGGTTGGCTACTATTCAACGTAATGAATGGTCAAAAATTACAGGAAGATTTGAAGATATTGCTTTTACCGAATCCACGGGGCAGATGATTAGGTTAATCGCCGAAGCTATTACCTCGAATTTTGATGATGGTTTTGAGAAAAAAATTGACCAATATAGTAGTTATTGGAATCAAACATTAGAGCCAATTTTAAAGTTAGAAAAAATTGAAGATAATTTAATTAAAAATATTTATCCCCTTCATCCCCTTAGTGCCTTAATTTTACCAGTTTTATGCGTCAAATATGCCCAAAACGATCGCACCTTATTTACTTTTATCACATCCGATGAGCCTTTTTCGTTCAAAAAGTTTTTAGAGGAAACGGTTATTAACGATGATGACTTACCTACCCTCAAACTTGATCAAATCTATGATTATTTTATCTCCTCCGTGGGTATGGGGTTGACAAGGGTAGTAAATTTCCAACGGTGGGTAGAAATCTATGATTTAATCAACGATGCCAAACACCTCGATGAGGATAATTTGCGGTTGCTAAAGGCGATCGGTTTGCTAAACTTAGTTAGTATTACAGGTATTATTAGGGCAACCCGTAATTTAGTCGCCCATAGTCTTTGTGATGGAGAGGATAACGATAGGTTTAACTATTGGCAAGAAAAAATTGAACAACTTTTAAGACAAGGGTTGATTACCCATCGTAAACAAATTGATGAGTTGAGAATCTGGGAAGGTTCAGACTATAACATTGATTATGAACTAGAATCCTATTTAAAACAAGAGCAGTCTAGTTTAGCCAAACTTTTATCCCCATTACGCCCTCTCAAGCCTATCATTGCGCAACGACATAGTTATCAAACAGGCACTTTACGTTATTTTGAAAGACATTATCTCGATGCCTCTTTTGATTGGGATAGGGTGGAATGTGAAGATAATTCGACGGATGGTTGGTTAGGTTATTGGTTGGAGGAGGAAATGCCCCCTACTTTTCCCCAAAAAACTGTCAATGGTTTACCCATTATTGTCATTACTACCAATAACTTACAGGTTTTGCGATTACAAGCCCAAGAATTTAGCGCTTTGAATCGGATGAATAATGAGGCGAAGGAGTTACAGTCGGATGGGGTAGCGAGAAAGGAGGTGCGTTATCGTCTCATGGAAGCGCAAAAAGCTTTGGATGAAACTTTAAATAGTGTTTTTGATTTTAGTCGGGGGGAGTGTCGTTGTTGGATTGGGGGAGAGTTAACCCCCGTCAAAAGTGTAGGGGAGTTGAATGGTTATCTTTCTCGGTTGTGTGATGAGACTTTTGTTAAAACTCCTATTCTCTGGAATGAGTTGATTAACCGTCGCAATCTTACTTCTCAGGGTAGCAAGGCAAGAAGGGAGTTAATTACAGCGATGATTAACCATTCTAGTTTACCTAATCTTGGTTTTTCTGGTTATGGCCCTGAGGTGACGATGTATTATTCTTTGTTACGGGAAACGGGTATCCATCGCCCTCTTTCTTTGACTGAAAATAACCTCAAATCTAGTGATGGCAAAGGTTATAACTACATACTACCCCCCCCGACACAGATACTACAATTTTAATGGATGAAGAGTGGGGTATTCATGCGCCTATGGGTGGGGATAATCCTAATATAGATAAAGTGTGGGGTGCGATCGCCCTTTTTTGCACATCAGCCACCGAAAATCCCCAAAATATCGCCCAACTATACCAAATCCTACAACTACCCCCCTACGGAGTAAAAGAAGGCATCATCCCCATCATTCTTACCGCCGTATTACTGTATTACAAAGAAGAAGTGGGAGTATATCAAGATGGTACATTTATACCAGTGCTAGGGGAAGAACATTTAGAATTATTAGTCAAAAATCCCGAACGTTATGCCGTAAAATATTTTGCCATAGAAGGATTAAGGGGAGAAGTATTCCAAGAATTAGAAGCTATCCTGCGTAATCCGCAAACAAAAGCCAAAAGAAACATTCGTAACGCCACCCTTTTAACCGTTGTCACTCCCCTATATCAATTTGTTAAACAACTCCCCCGTTATACCCTTCAAACAAAAGAATTAAGTCCAACAGCACTAAACATCTTAACCATCTTACAAAAAACCGTCGAACCTGACGAACTATTATTTAAACAACTACCCGAAGCCTGTGACTTACCCCCCATCACCACCAACAAAGAAAAAGACGGTATCACCGCCAAACAACTAAAAACAAACCTGATAACAGCATTAAGAGAAATTAATCTTGCCTACGAAAATCTGTTGAGTGAATGTCAATCCTTGTTATATTCTGCCTTTGGGGTGAGAAACGAGACTACAAAACTCAGGGAAGACTTACGCATAAGGGCATCTTACCTTAAAGATAAATGTGTTGAGCCAATTTTAAAACGTTTTACCCAAGCAGTATGTGATGAAACCAAAAATGATAAACAATGGTTAGAGGCTTTGATGATGATTATTGCTGACAAACCAGCGGAATCTTGGAAAGATGAAGATGTTAGTTTATTTCAAAGTAAACTGGCTGAATTATCCCGTAAATTTACCAACCTAGAAGCCATCCAAGGGCAAGTAAAAGTTAAACAAGGGGAAGGATTATCCGCCAGAAGGATTACTGTTACCCGCAGTGACGGGGAAGAAACCAATCACCTGATATGGATAGATAGTCAACGGGAGTCTGAAGTTAATCAAAAAGTTGAAGAGATTTTGGCGATGTTACCCAAGGATAAACAGTTAAGGGAGACTATTCTTGCGAAACTGACGGAGAAAATTTTGAGGTAGGGCAATAACCACCCTATAATAACCTGATTTCAGGATAAAATTTATAGTCTTGTAAAAAAGGTGTCAGGTATCGGTTATCAGGTGTCAGGTTAAGAATATAATATATGGTGGGTATTTCCCACCATTGAAAAAAATGGCATTGCTGATTTTGAGTATGAAGCATTATTGAATTACAGTAAATGTATAGTATTAAAACTATTATTACTATTGCCCATTGCCTATTGCCAAACTCAACTAAAAATCATACCTTAATTCACCAACGCCAAGAAAATAATTACTCCATGGAATCGGTATCAAAGAGGTTTTCTTCTAGGGTTTTTCTTTTTTCCATCTGACAGAGAAAATAACCCGTCATCATGGCAGAGGCTAGTAGATTTGCCATATGTTGTTTATCGGTGACAATTTGTACGTTAAATCCTTCGGTGGGCAACATCCCTAATAACCCTTGTACGTTGTGGGTTATGATTTCTTTGATTTCTGGGGTTGCTGATTGGGCTATTCTTTCAAGGGTTTCTGGTTTTTGTTTTTGTAGGTAATCAATTAAGGTGTTATCTAAAGTTGTGTCTGATTCTCCGCCAAAAAAATTTGCGTTAAATACCATTTATTTTTGTCCTCTATAGTGATTCTTCTTTTACTCAGTTCCTCTTTACCTGCTTATTAATATAAACGTTTTTTAGGTTGGTAGTTGGTCAATTTCAAAATATTGATGAAATTTGTCGGTAATTTCCAACCAATAAGAGCGCCCTTCGGCTTGACGACGTTTACGGATAAAACCTAATTCTAGCAGTTCTTGGACGTGTTGATAAGCTCCACTACCACGCACGGTTATTAAGTCGCTTTGTAGTATGGGATTTGTAAGTGCGATCGCAGCCAGGGTACGAAGGGTGGCGGTGTTTAAGTCCGCAGGGACAAGATTTTCGAGGAGATTTTGACAACAATGGCGCAGTTGTAGGGCATATCCTGCAGGGGTTTCCACCACTTCTAAAGCACTCTCGGGGCGGTGGGCATAATCAGACATTAATTTAATCAAGGCCGATTCTATTTCTTCTTCCCCCGCTTGGGTTAATTCTTCTATTTCTGCACAGCTGGTTGGTTTACCTTTAAGATAGAGTATCGCTTCTATTTGAGTAACTAAATTAAAATTAGTATATTCAGATCCCATTCAGATAAAAAATTCACTAAAGTTTGGAAATATCATACACGGACAATGGTAGAAATTTTACAAATTGGTAATCCTATTTTAAGAAAAGTAGCTCCCCGGGTGGAAAATATTCACGCCTCAGACATACAAGAGTTAATTGATATGATGTTAAAAATGGTGTTTGAGCGCCATGGGGTAGGTTTGGCTGCCCCTCAAATTGGTTATTCTACTCGGGTGGTGGTGGTGGCTTCCCATCCGAATGCCCGTTATCCCCATGCCCCTTTCATGGCACCCATGGAGATGATTAACCCTGAAATTATTTCCTTTTCCGATGATTTTTTAATGGAGGAGGAAGGCTGTTTAAGTGTTAAAGGCACAAGGGCTGATGTATTACGTTATGGGGCGATCGCCCTTACATACTACAATAGAAAAGGGGAAAAACAAGAAAGAGAATTCCATGGTTTTATTGCTAGAATTATACAACACGAAATTGACCACTTAAACGGAATCCTATTTGTAGATCACCTCAAAAAAACCCAAAACCCCGCCATAGCCTAATCTCAGATGTACCGAAAAATTATCCCCCTCCTCACCATTCTCCTCATTAGCGGTTGCCAAAATCAACCCCCCATCAACGACACCAACAACAATCAAACAGTAGAATCAGGCATCGTCTTAAGTGATGCCACCATCGAACAATCCAACAACGATGGTGAAAACTTCTGGCGACTACGAGTCGGTAAAGTAACCTACTCCCAAGACAACAAAAACGCCACCATCGAAGATATTACCGCTAACTTACTCCAAAATGGAGAAATCGTCCTCAAAATCAGCGCCCAAAACGGGGAAGTTATCAACGACGGAGAAGAAATCAACCTCACCGGGGAAATCATAGCCTTCGACACCCGTAACGAAATGGAAATCCGAGGAGAAAAACTATATTGGAAACCAGAGCAAAACTACTTTACCCTTGAAGAAAATATCGAAGCAATTCATACCCAAATCAGATTAGTTACCCAACAAGCAGAATATAACACCGCCACCCAAGTATTACAACTAACAGAAGACATTGTCGCTAATACCTTTGAACCACAATTAAAAATCCTTGCCGATGCCATCATCTGGCAAATAGAACAGGGGTTAATCAGTACAGACTTACCATTTGAAGTCAGCCGTTACGAAGATGAGCAAATCACAGATACCCTAAAGGCTACCACAGCAGAAATGAATCTCAACGATAACATTTTAATAGTAGAAAATAACATCGAATATCAATCCCTAAATCCTCCCCTACAAGGGGCAGGTAGCCGAATGCGATGGGATTATAATAACAGAATTGTTGAAGCCGATAAAATGATACGTTTAGTAGAAGTAGATGAACAAATTACCATGACGGCAAATCAAGGTAAAGTTGACTTAACAGAGAATAAAGTTTATCTGAGTAAGCAAATTTTTGGAGAATCCCTAGATAACGAAGCGAAACTATATGCCGATAATGTAATCTGGAATTTAAATGATCAAAATATAGACGCTCAAGGTAACGTGGTATATCAACAGATAAATCCCGTAGTTAACTTTCGAGGAAATAGGGCGCAAGGCAAACTACAAGATAAACAAGTAACAGTAACAGGCAACGGTAATAATCGAGTAGTTACCACCATTTATCCTTAAGGGTTGCTGACTTCCTAACTAGCCCGAAAACAATTCCTCAATAAATCCGTCTGAATATCATCCCGAATAATTACCTTACCTATCTCCGTCGGTAAAATAAAACGCACCTTTCCAGCCTTAACCTTCTTATCCAACTGCAAACTATCCAATAAATCTTCCCTATCCACCGTTGCAGGAATATCCAAAGGTAAACCAGCCTTTTTAATTAAATCATTTTGTCTGATTAACTCATCCTCTGTCCATAAACCAGCTTCCACAGCAATTTTTCCAGCCACAGCCATACCAATGGCCACAGCCTCTCCATGGACAAAAGTATTATAATTCGTCAAACTCTCCACTCCATGGCCTACCGTATGTCCATAATTAAGGATAGCCCTTACTCCCCCTTCCCTTTCATCCCGTCGCACCACCTCAGCCTTAGCAAGACAAGAACGTTCTAAAATATAACTGAGTAAATCAGCACTTAAAACATCCATAGAATTAAGATTATTTGCTGATTCTAGGCGGTTAAAAAGCTCTTTATCCCAAATCACTCCATATTTAATAACTTCCGCCATACCTGCCCTAAACTCTCGCTCTGGCAGTGTTTTTAACACAAGAGGATCAATTAAAACCAATTTAGGTTGATAAAAAGCCCCAATCAAATTTTTTCCCTGGGGATGATTTACCCCCGTTTTGCCCCCCACCGAAGCATCTACCATAGCCAGTAAAGAAGTGGGAATCTGAATAAAATTAATTCCCCTTAACCAAGTAGAAGCCGCAAAACCTGTCATATCACCAATCACCCCACCCCCCAAAGCTACCATGGTGGAATTTCTTTCGAGTCTTAAATTTAAGGCTGTATCGTAAATTTTACTAATGGAATCAAGGGTTTTATAACTTTCCCCCGCAGGAATGAGATGATAATTAACGGAAAATCCTTCTTGGGTAAAAGAATCGATTACCGTTTGCCCGTAGTAGTCAAAAATTTCGGGGTTAGAAATCACTAAAACTTTTTTGCCGATATTTAAAGACTTTGCTTTTTTGCCAATTTCTTTTAATCCATCTGTAGCGATATGAATTTCGTAGGCATTTTGGGGCAATTTAACAGGGATGATTGACTGCATCATTATTGATAATTTAAGAAGACTGAGCGACCATAACTTATGATTGACTTAACACTTCATTGTACAATATATGGGTTATCCATTTTAAGTTAAGGAGTTTTATATATGTCTGGTGTAATTGCTTATGTTGGCATCATCGGTGCTTTCACCGTGGCGGCGGTTGGTTTATATTACGGTTTCCGTGCTTTAAAATTATTATAAAATCCATGACCCTATCTATGTCACCAGATAGGGTTTTTTGTTCTTCAAATCAAAGGATTTTTTGTAAAAGACTATAATAGGTGACGGTTTAAATTTTTCTACATATACCATGTTCCTTAAAAAAGGTTTTATTATCTATTCTTGGTTAATTTTATTGTTAACTATATCTTCAGTTTTTAACCCTGTTGTTGCCCAAAACAGAAGGGCTAATCCCATTAATGAAAATGTTAGGGATGAGTTATTACCAAGAAGAAATAATTTAACTCAAGGGGAAAAAGAAGCCTTAAAAATTGCTCTTGAGGAGTTAAATCAGTTGGCACAAAGTCAGTTAGAGTTGGGTAATGAGGATGAGGCGTTTGATATTTGGTATCGTCAAATTAGGCTAACTCGTTTTTTGGGGGCTAGGGAAGAAGTTGAGTTAATTGGTGAAGTGGGCGCCGTGGCATGGGCAAGGGGTAGGGGAGATGATGTTAATTTTTTGAGCGAGAGGTTATCGGTTTTACAAAGGGAAAGTACGACTAATAATCTTTTAAATCCTCAGTTGTTGCCTTATTTTTTGGAAGCCTATGAAACTTTGAGGGATGTTGATAATTCCATTGCGTTAAGGAGACAGTTGTTAGATGATGCCCGTGGAGAAGATGAGGAGGAGGATATTATTAATAATTTGGAGGCTTTGGGTAGTTTATATCTGAGTAAGTTTGATTATTTCAATGCTCAACCGATTTATGAGGAGTTGTTAACTTTTGCTCAAGAAAATAATAATTTTTTGGCTGAGTCTAATTACTTAAGGCGTTTATCGGAGATTAATGGAGCGATATTACGTCCTGAAAATGCGGTGGAGTATAAGAAGCAGTTAATTGCTAATTATGTGAGAAATAATAATTTAAGGGCTGTGGCATTGCTAGAAATTTCTATGGGTGATGATTATAAGTTATTGGATAACCCTCAAGAGGCGGCTAATTTTTATCAGGAGGCTTTTAATACTGCATGGGCGCAAGGACAATTTGCGATCGCAACGGATGCCCTAAAAAGATTAGCAAATTTATATCAAGAATATGAACAATTAGATTCTGCCCTAACTGTCTATGATGAATTAATCAAACTACAACAACAGGCCTATAACTATTATGGATTAATGGAAACCTATGAAAGCATGGGAATAATTTATCAACAACAAGGCAACATCAACCAAGCGAGGATTTATTTTAGTCAGGCTTTACAAATTGCCCAAGAAATTAACTATAAACAAGACTATTATCAAAACTTACTTTCTCAACTGTAATATAATCTGAGTTAGGGAGCGTTGCTGATTTTAGGTATGATTTTTCGTTGAGGCAGGGAACAGGGAACAGGGAACGGTTATAATACTTAGAAGTTTTAGTTTTTAGTGTAATTCAACTATATTTCATACCATAACCCGTGCAATGCCAGTTAGGGATAACATTTTCTAGGGTTGGTAGGGAATGGGCAACGGGCATTCTTGCAATGGTGGTAATATCTTTAATAGCTGATGTACCCAGATTATTCTTTATCCTTGGTTGAATTTATATCTTGAGGACTGAGGAAAAAAATTTGATTAAGATATATGAATATGGGATAATGTAGGCGTTAAATTACGAAAAAAACAACCATATATGTCAGCGCCCTTTACCCCTGAAGAAATCGCCTCCGAAGGTTTAAAACCCTCTGAATATGAAGATATTGTCCAACGTTTAGGCAGACACCCCAACCGAGCAGAATTAGGGATGTTTGGGGTAATGTGGTCAGAGCATTGTTGTTATAAAAATTCCCGTCCTCTCCTTTCCCAATTTCCCACCACAGGGGAAAGAATTTTGGTAGGGCCTGGGGAAAATGCAGGGGTTGTGGATTTTGGTGATGGTTTACAGGTAGCCTTCAAGATTGAATCCCATAACCATCCCAGTGCGATCGAGCCCTTCCAAGGAGCCGCCACAGGGGTAGGGGGTATCCTCCGAGATATTTTTACCATGGGCGCGCGTCCCATCGCCATTTTAAACTCTCTTCGATTTGGTAATTTAGATAATCCCCACACCAAGAGAATTTTTCAAGGAGTGGTAGAGGGTATAAGTCATTACGGCAACTGTTTGATTGCAGAAGAAACCCTTATATGGCGTGATGAGAAAGGAATACATTTTGACACCATTGGCAACTTTGTAGAAAAACATTTATCAGATACCCATGAGGATACCTTAGAACTACAAAAATCCATTGAAACCCTATCCTTTAACCAAGAAACCCAAGAAACCACTTGGCAACCCATTCGCCGTATATATAAACGATTCACTAACCAACTAATCACCCTCAAAACGGCTTTAGGCAGAAAAATCACCCTCACCCCAGATCATCCCCAGTTAGTAGCGCAAAACGGACAATGGCAAATTAAAGATGCCAAAGAACTACAAAAAGGAGATTTAATACCTTTATTACTAAATTTACCCTTTAATGAAGCAAAAACAGAAGATTTAAACTTAATTTCCCTTTTAGGAGAAGAATTTAACGACGTTTATGTCGATTTTCCAGATCATTGGTGTGAATTACAAACTGAAGTCTTAAAAAGAAAACTCAAGGAAATCGAACCTAATGCAGAACCAAGACATCGTTATCTCACACAGGGATATTTACCCATTAATCTTTATCGTCAACTAGAATCCTTAGTTAACATTGAACCTTCGGAATTACGTCTTTATCGCCGTAGTGGTAAAGCTAATTATATGAAAGCGGTTTTAAAAATAGATGAAGATTTTGCCCGTTTATTAGGCTATTACTTGTCAGAAGGTTGTGTTTCTCAAAATGGTAACACTTACAAAATCATCTTTACTTTTGGACTCCATGAAAAAGAATATGTGGAAGATGTCATTAACTTAATTGAAAAATTAGGTTTAAAAGCCTGTATTGAAGAAAGAAAGTCAACTTTTGCCGTTTATACTACTTCTTGGCTATTAGGACATCTCTTAAAAGAAGTTTGGCAATGCGGACATAAAGCACCCCTCAAAGCCTTTCCTGATTGTTTCTTTAGTTGGTCACCTACATTACAAGAAGAAGGATTAAAAGGTTTATTGAGAGGGGATGGTTCATTAACCACAAAAACCACTGGTAATCACGCCAAAATAGGTTTTGCTACCACTAGCCAAAAACTATTTGAACAAACAATATTTTTATTACAAAATTTAGGGGTAGTTCCTTATATTTACCGTAAACCAGCTCAAATATCTACCATTGAAGGCAGACAGTGTGAATCTTTACCCCTATGGCAACTAGAAATTAATAATGTTGATAATTTAGCTAAATTTGTCAAGATTTTTAGTGAAGAAAGAAATCAACAATTAGTCTCTGCTTTAGAAAAATATCAAGGCAATCAACATTCGTTCCCTCGTTATCATGTTTCCAATCAAGTAGCCTTTGTTAAAATAAAAGACATCGAAGTTCAAGAGGTTGAAAATTACCCCGTGTATGATATTGAGGTGGATAATACTCATTTATTTGTCACCACTTCAGGAATCATTACCCATAATTGTATCGGCGTTCCCACTGTGGGGGGTGAGGTGTATTTCAATTCCGCCTATAAAGGAAACCCCCTCGTTAATGCCATGGCCATCGGCTTGATGGAAACCGAAACCATTGTTAAATCAGGGGCTTCTGGGGTAGGTAATCCCGTATTATATGTGGGTTCTACCACAGGACGAGATGGTATGGGTGGAGCTAGTTTCGCCAGTGCCGAGTTAACGGACGATTCCATGGACGATCGCCCCGCAGTGCAAGTAGGAGATCCTTTCCTCGAAAAATCCCTGGTAGAAGCCTGTTTGGAGGCTTTTAAAACAGGAGCAGTGGTAGCGGCCCAAGACATGGGCGCGGCAGGAATTACCTGTTCTACCTCAGAAATGGCCGCCAAAGGAGGATTGGGCATCGAATTGGATTTGGACAAAATCCCTGCTAGGGAAACGGGCATGATACCTTATGAATATCTGCTTTCCGAATCCCAAGAAAGAATGTTATTTGTGGCTCAAAAAGGCAGAGAACAAGAATTAATCGATATTTTCGAGCGTTGGGGACTCCATGCCGTGGTGGCGGGGGAGGTAATCGAAGAACAAATTGTGCGCATCCTCCACCAAGGGAGCATCGCCGCTGAAGTGCCTTCCACTGCCCTAGCGGACAACACCCCCGTCTATCACCATGAATTATTATCCGAAGCTCCCGAATATGCCCAAAAGGCATGGGCTTGGCATGAGAAAGAATTGCCTGAGTGCGACGAAAATGGGGTCAAAGGTCAAAAATGGTCTGAAGTGTTGTTAACCCTCCTAGATCAGCCTACCATCGCTTCTAAAAGATGGATTTATCGCCAATACGATCACCAAGTACAAAACAATACCGTGATGCTCCCTGGGGGCGCTGATGCCGCCATTATTCGGGTGCGTCCTGTAAATGGAAAACCTCAATTGGCGAAAACGGGTATTGCTGCAACCACTGATTGTAACCCCCGTTATGTCTATCTTGATCCCTATGTGGGAGCATCTTTGGCGGTGGCAGAGGCAGCCCGTAACCTCAGCTGTGTGGGGGCGCAACCCATTGCGGTAACGGATAACCTTAATTTTGGTAGCCCTGAAAAGCCCATCGGTTATTGGCAGTTGCACCATGCTTGTAGTGGTATTTCCGAAGCCTGTCGTCAGTTTGAAACCCCTGTAACGGGGGGTAATGTTTCCTTGTATAACGAAACGGTGGATAGCGAAGGCAATCCTCAACCCATCTATCCTACCCCTGTGATTGGGATGGTGGGTTTGATTCCCGATATTAGCAAAATTGCGGGGCAAGGATGGCAACAGGAAGGGGATTTAATTTACTTCTTAGGGGCTTTTAATCCTAGTTTGGGGGCTTCTGAGTATTTAGCGACTATCCATGACACCATCGCTGGAAAACCTCCTGCCCTCGATTTTGATTTAGAAAAGGCGGTACAAAAGGCTTGTCGTGAGGGGATTCGTCATGGTTTGGTGAAATCTGCCCATGATTGTGCGGAGGGCGGTTTAACGGTTGCCCTTGCTGAATGTTGTATCGGTGGCAGTTTGGGAGCAGTGGTTAATGTACCTGCTTTTGCTGGCCGTCTGGATACGGCTTTGTTTGGGGAGTTGGCAAGTGCCATTATTGTTTCTGTTTCCCCTGATAATAAAGAGGCATGGGAACATTTTTTGACGGACAATTTACCCAATAATTGGCAGGAAATTGGTTCTGTAAAAGGTGATAGTTTACAGGTTAATTCTTCTAGTATTTCCCTAGTTAATCTTAATCTTACTACCATGGTTGATACTTGGGAAGGTGCGATCGCCCGTCGCCTCTAAACGTGAATTTTACCATCAGGCATAGTCGCCCCTGTCAGAATTGCATCTGATAAATCTATGCCTGATAAATCAGCATCCCGTAAATTTGCTCCCGTAAAATTAGCACCCTTAACTATAGCACCATCAAGACAAGCACCCCAAAGATAAGCACCATGGAGGTTAGCATTACTCAAATCAGCGCCCCTTAGATTCACTAAATTAAGATTAGTAAAACTTAAATCCGCCATCCTCAAATCCGTTTCACTTAAATCACTTTTCATCAAGTTTGCCTGAACAAATTGAGCCCCCTTCAACTGCCCCTGATTTAGCACCACACCTTTTAAATTTGCCTTATCCAACACACTGCGACGCATATAGGCAGACTGCATATTACTACCGCTAAAATCACTGCCGTATAACTTCATACCACTCATTTTCGTTTCTTCTAAATCCATGGCACTAAAATTAACACCATGCAAATCTAAACCATTGAGAAAAGCACCTTTCAACTTAATTCCGTAGAGTTTTGCACCCCGTAAATTAGCCCCACTCAACCTCGCCCCATTTAAATTTGTCCAATTCAAATTCGCCTTTTCTAAATTAGCACCCCTTAAATTAATTCCCTCCAAATTTGCACCGCACAGGTTTACCCCCGGTAAATTAGCCATGTAAAGACTTACCCAATTTAATACCGCACCGCTGAGGGTTGCACCCTCTAAATTCGCCTTGTGTAACTGCGCACCCTGTAAGTCTGCCTTAGTTAAATCTGCTTCTAAAAGTAGCGCTTCTTTGAGTTTCACAAAACTTAAATTTGCACCGTAGAGAAAAGCACCCCTTAAGTCTGACTCTAATAAGAAACATCGTTGTAAATCTGACCATGCCAAATGAGCTTCTGTTAATTTAGAACGAGATAAATTTGCATAACTTAAGTTCATTCCACTTAAATTACTTTTACTTAAATTTATTTCCCTAAAGTCACGATCGCCCTGATTGTAACGTTTAAGTATATCACTTATTTGCATTTTTTTGTCTCCAAAAACTAGGGACTAGACCGAATTACTCCCTTTCCAAGAGCATTCAAAATCACATTTTAGAAATAAAAAATATCCCTAAATAAAAACTTTATTTGACGATTTAAAAATTATGAATTAAAACTAAATAACCCCTTTAGTACAATAAATATTAGCAAATTAAATGATTACTTTGAGTTATTTTTCTTTATTATATAATCCCCATTAAAAAAATACTTCTTTTATTAAACAAATCTAGTTAAAATTATTTAAACTTGACTTTTATTTACAAAAATATACAAAAAAAATGCTTTTTCAGCATATTGAAAATATAGCTTTGTTGATTTTTAATATAATTTCTTAATTGGTGGATATTTTCTAAGTTACAAAGTCGCCACAAATATATCAAAGTCAATATATAATCATGGAACAATTAGGAGTTAATTTATGAGTGGGCAAATGATGATATATTTTCTAAATTGAATTTGCTATTATTACGAATAAAAAAAGCTACATAATAATATCAAAAACTTTTCGATGAGTGGTTCACCCAAAGACATCAGTTTGAGTGAGGGATATTCTTCATAAACTTCAGGATAAAAAGTAACATGATAAATGTTATCGTGCCAATTTATCTGCCATGTTAAATCACCTTTATTCTCAAATATAATTCCTTGACTTTTTAACCATGAAGATTGAGTAAATATTTTTTCTACTTGTTGAGGAGGGAGGGGATTAGGTGCAATATTTTGTCTTAACAATTCCAAGTCAGCAGAAACATTCATCGATACAATTTTATTTAAATCTGGGCGTGATGGAGGATTATCCATTAAATTATCCAACTCAGCCAATAAAACCCCTTCTTCTTCAGGGTCTGCGGCCATGACCGCCTGTTCAATAAAGGTGGGTACTTGTGCTAAAATGGGTTGTAAGTCTCCCACTACTGTTTCAAAAGCATTTATCCTAGATCTCAACTTCTGATATACTTTGGCTTCTACAGTACCATCATAATAAAAGTTGTGGATATGAATGGTGGGGTGAATTTGTCCGATTCTATCTAAACGCCCGATTTGTTGTTCAATTTGCATGGGATTCCACGGGCAGGAATATTGAAACAATACTCCGCAAGTTTGTAAATTTAACCCCTCACTAGCCGATTTAGTACATAATAATATTTTGATTTTCGGCAATTCGTTACCGTCTATCATATTTTTACCATTATTTAATGACAATTCTGGAGATGTACTACTATTATCAATAGTAAAAAGTTTTTTAATTATTTCCTTTTTTACTACTTTCCATTTACCATCTTGGTATAATTCCCCTCCTCTACCTGAATAACAAGCCACTTGATTACCGTACATCTGTACTAAAGTATCTCGTACATAATCCATGGTGTCGGTATATTGAAAGAAGGTAATAACTTTTTCTCTATGGGTTAATTCTTGACGTAAAAGACTCAAATAATGGGATAGTTTAGTATCTTCGCCCACTTGTTCAAATTTACTTAAAATATTTTCTAAATACTCTATTTCTGATGGATCTGTGGGTTTATAATATTTTTCTAATCCTTGAATAATATTATCATCGGCATCATCCAAATCCATTAAGTCATCATCGGTGATGCTAATGCCCTCTAGCCGTCGTTGTAATGATTTTTGGATGGCATAAAATGAGCTGGTGAGACGACGACGGTATAATGTCATCAAGAAGCCTAATCCTTTGCGGTTTTCCTGTTGGGCTAAATTATAAAAATGTCTCACATAGTCGCTTACGGCTTGATATAATGGAATTTCATTGGTATGATTAAGGGCGATCGCATTGTCAAACACAAGTCTAGTGGGTATAGACTGACGCAAAATACCACGGCGATAATATTCCCGTAGAGTTTCCCTAGTATGACGAAACATCAAATCTTTGAGGGGAGTATTCACCGTCAAAAACTGTCGAGAAGCCTCTATAAAAGCATCATCTTTACATAATTTACGGGGATGGGCGATCGCCCTGCCTTTCTGCCATGTATCCTTAAGACGATAGAATACAAGACGATTTTTTTGTAGTAAATATTGTTCAAGAATATTACAAGATTTTCCCCCTTGCTGAAAATAATTAACTGCCAGAGATTGCCAAAAATTTAGCCTTAATTCGTTAACGGGTTGGGATAAGCTATCGTAATAATCACAAAAATTATCTTGATACTGCCATAATCCTTTTAAACCCACCAAATTAAGTAAATCAAAAACTTCGATAGTGTCTAATTGCATGGGTGTTGCCGTCAACAATAACAAACTTTTCGTTTTCGCCTTGAGTTGCTGTAATAAATCCAGCAGACGATTAGGAGTATTTTCCCGCCGTTGAGGATTACGACGACGCGCATGGTGTGCCTCATCTACCACAATCAAATCCCAATCTTCCCCCTCCAACAACTCTTGACTACGGCTACCCTGACGCACCAAATGGGAAGAAGCCAACACCAAATCCACCTCATTCCAAGGATTTCCCACAGGATTAATAACCTCCTTATCAGGATTTGTGAAAACCCCTCCCCCATAACTCCAAAAATGAAGATTAAATTTTTCCCTTAACTCCTCATGCCATTGAGATTGTACACTAGCAGGAGCAAGAATTAATACCCGTCGCACTTGACGGGAAATAAGTAAATAACGGACAATAATACCAGTGCTAATGGTTTTACCTAATCCCACCTCATCACAAATTAAGGCGGAATTGGGAAAATTAGCGATAAATTTTAGTAATATTTTTCTTTGATGAATCCATGGTTTAACGGGAATAGACTCTAAAGCATAAGCTAAACATCCCCCATGATTATGAATATTTAATAAAGGGGCAAATTTTTCTTTTTCTATCTCTATTTCTTCTTCTTCACTTAAATTAATTATTTCTTCTTTGTTGTATTGCTGATTATTTTCCTCTAATTGTTTTGGTTGATTATTATTTTCTGAATTATCTTGCTGAAGATGATCAATTATTAATGTTGGATTATTATTAATTGATTGTGGAGTGTAGCGCAACAACTTATTTTTTACTCCATTGGGAATATCAAAAACCCTCACATTAGGGGCTAAATTATTCCACAACTGTTCAAAGCGATATTCTTCCTCATTTACCCTTTCTAAATCCCTTTCTCCCTCCCAACTACAATAAACATGAAATGATTCTATATTCCTTTCCCAGCCACCCAAAGACTCATTATTTGAACCACTAAACGCTACTTTGTTACCCTCTTTATCTGTAAAAATTCCTGTTTTTTCGTGAAATAATTTATGTTTATTTAATTGATTAGGTAAGCCATTTTTAGCTAAAGGTATAGCAATTTTAATTTCTAAAAAATCATGGGCTATTAACCAACTTAAAATTTCATAATGTTTTAACTGAGTTAAGCTATCAGGTTCTAATAATTGTCTTTCTAAACAAGTGTTTAATTGCTCTTTTAGTTTATATCCTTTACTAATAGCATCTAAATCATCCTTGCTAAACTCACAGCCCATAATCAAGCGAATTTGCCCCTGATTATAAACCATCACATCTAATCCTTGAGCGACTTTTGATAAAATAGCACTATTAAAAAAGCCTGATTTGCGGTCATATGTGATGGCACACTCTAGGGCAGGAATATAAAAATCAATAATGGGATTATGTTCGTTACTAGAGTAACTAATTAACCAAGATTTTTTTGTTAATAACATTGGTAATAATAGTGGTATAATATCTTTGTGAATAACAGAATTTATCTTCTTTTTTAAAATTTATTTTAAAATGACTGCCCAGTCTCTAGGGTGATAAATTTATAAAAACTAATTGTCAATCATTATTAACTATTAGCTAAAAAGTGCAAGAGTTTCAGTTGAGGATAGTTCCTTTAAAAGATAATCATTTTATTATCCAATTATATCAGTGGGACTACAAAAAAGCTGGAGAGAAAAAAAGATTATCTCCCCAAAAAGTAGGAGTCTTAAAAATGAATAAGATTATCTTAGTCAGAGATGCTATTTATCAAACATTAAAAGATAATAAATATGACCCTAAAACTCTGAATAATAAAAGAAAATCTAACTATATTTTAACGGAATCTTCTGGAATTAATTTAGCGATACTTTTTAAAACTATTCAACCGTTAAGAAAAGAAGAAAAAATAATTAGTATTATGAATAGCATAATGGCGATGAGTCATGAGGAGGCTTATTATTGGTTTGCTAAAATTAGCGGTGATAGGGGTAATTTAGCGTTGAGGGCGTTGCGTATTTTATTGGCTGATTAATATTCTCTCCTAATGAATTATGGGAATAATCAACTATCGCCACATACCGCCTCGCAATGAATTACGAGGCTACTGATTTATCGTTTAATAAATTAAACTCCATTTGATTTAAAGTACGATCGCCCTTATAATAACCTTATTATCCTAGTTCAATTCATTGAACGAAAACATGGTAACCGTGGAATTTATTACACGGTGGGTAATGGGAATAATCGACTATCGCCACATATCGCCTCGCAATGAATTACGAGGCTACGGGATTTATCGTTTAATAAATTAAACTCCATTTGATTTAAAGTGCGATCGCCCCTTATAATAACCATATTACCCTAGTTCAATTCATTGAACGAAAACATGGTAGCCGTGGAATTTACTTCATGGTGGGATAACGGGAATAATCAACTATCGCCACATACCGCCTCGCAATGAATTACGAGGCTACGGATTTACCGTTTAATAAATTAAACTCCATTTGATTTAAAGTACGATCGCCCTTATAATAACCTTATTATCCTAGTTCAATTCATTGAACGAAAACATGGTAGCCATGAAATTTATTTCATGGTGGGATAACGGCAACACATCAAACCATCCATCACCCTATGGATTATCGCCACATACCGCCTCGCAATGAATTACGAGGCTACGGATTTACCGTTTAATAAATTAAACTCCATTTGATTTAAAGTACGATCGCCCCTTATAATAACCTTATTACCCTAGTTCAATTCATTGAACGAAAACATGGTAGCCATGAAATTTATTTCATGGTGGGTAATGGGAATAATCGACTATCGCCACATACCGCCTCGCAATGAATTACGAGGCTACGGGATTTACCGTTTAATAAATTAAACTCTATTTGATTTAAAGTACGATCGCCCCTTATAATAGCCTTATTACCCTAGTTCAATTCATTGAACGAAAACACGGTAGCCGTGGAATTTATTTCATGGTGGGTAATGGGAATAATCAACCATCGCCCCTTACAATAACCTTATCACCCTAGTTCAATTCATTGAACGAAAACATAGTAGCCATGAAATTCATTTCATGGCGGTTGATGGCAACAAACCCAACTATTTATTACACGGCGAAGGCAAAACCCCATTTCATGGTGGGATAACGGCAACACCCGATTAAGAGGAGAAAATGCGCAAAAAACTATTCATCGAAAAGATATTCCCCGTAAAACTCCTCAACCAACAAGTATATTACGAACATGGCGGAAACCCCTTCAAAGGATTACATCGTTGGTATTCTCGCAAACCATTATCCTTTTCCCGCGCCTCCGTGTTAGCCTCCCTCCTCCCCGCCGACATCACCACAGAAGAATTTCTCTACATCATGGGTATCTATAGCCAAGAGGAAATCGAATTTTGGGAAAAATCTAGCAAAACCGAAGCAGAAAAAGACAAACTGCGCAACATCAAAGAAATACGTCTTTATAAACAACCCCCCACCCAAAAGCAAATCCAACGACTACAACACCATTGTCAAACCACATGGGGAAAAGACACCCCCAGCATCCTCGACGCTTTCGCGGGAGGGGGTAGCATTCCCTTTGAGGGGGTTAGGTATAACTTAAATGTCTTCGCCTCCGATTTAAATCCCGTTGCCTACATCACCATGAAAGCTGGGATGGAATATCCCCTTAAGTTTGGTAAGGATTTACAACAAGACATCGACAAATGGGTTAACTATGTGGCAAGTGAAGCAAAAACCCGATTAAAAGACTTTTTCCCATCTCAACCCAACGAAACCGTACAAAATTACCTTTGGGCGCACACGGTAAATTGCCCCCATTGTCATTCTACCATTCCCCTTTCTCCTAATTGGTGGCTAAGTAAAACCAGTAACTACGCAGGAAAAGGACAAGCTAGAAAAGTAACATCAGATTGGTATGCCGTTAAACCTATTCCTAATCTTGCTGAAAAAAGAGTGGACTTTGAGTTAATAAAGGGCAAAAAAGGAAAGGGTACAACTATTAATATTAATGATGGACAATCCACTATAGAATTTGACCCTAGCGATTATAATACCATTGGGCGAGGGGTTGGCAAATGTTGTAATTGTGACAATGTTATCGAAGATGATTATATCAAACAACAGGCACAAGCCGAAGGATTAGGACATCAATTATATGCCGTGGCGTTTAAGGAAGGAAAAGGCAGTTTACAATTTAGAATCCCCACAGATTTAGATTTAGAAGGAGTTAAAAAAGCACAGGAATATTTAGAAGCTAAATCAGATGAATATCACTTAAATCAACTAATACCTGATATTGATATTCCTATGGGTGAAGAAACTGAAAGATTACCTAATATTGGTATTAATCAATGGCATGAATTATTTAACCCTCGTCAATTATTAACTCTTGTGAGTTATGTAGAGATAATCAACGAGGCAAAAGCCAAAATATTAGCGGAATATGAACTAGAAAAAGCCCAAGCAATTATCACCTATTTAGCTTTAGTATTGGATAGGTGCGTGGATAGAAATTGTCGATTATCTATTTGGAATTCTGGGAGATTTTCTGTTGAAAGAGCCTCAACGCAACACTCATTAAATCTTAATTGGAATTATCCTGAAGTTTCTGGAATAGGTGAATTATGGAATCAATGTGCTGATGCGTTTACCTCTGAATTTAGCAAACTTTGCGAATATATAAACCAAGAAAAAAATGTAGTAAATAAACAAGAAAAAACCAGCAAAAAACAACAACAATTAACCCTAACCGTAGAAACACCCCCAGAGACAAAATTAACCAAAGAAATCAACCCATCAAACATTAACATAAACCTCGAATCTGCCGATAGCTTATATCACATACCCGACAAAACCTTAGAAGCAATTGTCACAGATCCACCCTATTATGGTACAATCCAATATGCCGAATTGTCCGACTTTTTTTACGTCTGGAATAAAAGAATATTAGGAGACATATTCCCCGACATCTTTTGGCAAGAATTAACCGACAAAGATAGGGAAGCCGTTGCCAACCCTTCCCGTTTCCGTAATATGGGTATCTCCCCCGACGAGTTAGCCAAACAGGATTATGAAGGCAAAATGAATATGGCATGGAATGAAGCCTATCGGGTGTTGAAGGATGAGGGCGTTTTAACGGTACAATTTAACCATAAAGAATCGGGCGCGTGGGATGTGTTAGCCAAATCCTTAATCGATGCAGGGTTTGAAATCACCGCTTCATGGGCAGTATCCACGGAAAACCCCCAAAACCTCCACCAAGCGAAGAAGAATAGTGTTTCTAGCACGGTAATATTAGTATGTAGAAAGAGGGATAGTAACGCACCCCAAGCATGGTGGGATGACTTACGCCCAGAAGTGGCTAACCTAGTGGAATCACGGGCAGAATACTTTGAGGATAACGACATTACGGGTATTGATTTATATCTCAGCGCTTTTGGGGTAGCCTTAAACGTCTTTTCTAAATCCTATCCTATCCTTGATAATACGGGGAAAGAAGTGCGCCCAGAAGTTGCTTTCGCCGAAGCCAGAAAAGCCATTGCTGGTTATCGTTTCCGCAAACTATTACAAACCGATACCATTGGTTTTGATGCCCTAACTCAGTGGTATTTATTGGCATGGGATGCCTTTGGCGCGCGGGAGTTTCCTTTTGATGAAGCTAGACAGTTGGCTTTGGCGGTGGGTGGTTTTAATGTCAATGATTTGGCAAAAGAATATAAGTTAATTGATTCTGCCAGTGGTATTTGTAAGTTATTAACACCGCAACAAAGGCTCAAAAAACGGGCTTTTACTATCAATCCCCAAGAGTTTTCTATGGATTATCTCATCGATGGGTTACATGCTTTGATAGGGATATATGAGGATGAGGCGGATTTGGAAGCGGTGCGCAAATTCCTCAAGAATACGGGGTTAGGGGGTAATGATTTGTTGGTGAAGGTGATGGAGGTGGCTTTTAAGGTGATTCCTGATAGTATGAAGGAGAAACAAACTTTGATTAATCTTTGGTTGGGTATTGATGAGATTAAGTCGAAGGTACAATTTTTCCAGACGGAGATGTTTGAGGGGTGATTAACCTCGTAATGAATGATGGGTTATTGTTTAATATCGCCTCGTAATAAATTCCGAGGCTACGGATTTTTCGTTTAATGAATTAAACTCGATATTTTTTTGGTGGGTGTAAGGTGCGCTGGGGGTTTTATGGTAATAATCGACTATCGTCATATATCGCCTCGTAATAAATTCCGAGGCTACGGGTTTTTTCGTTTAATGAATTAAACTCGATATTTTTTGGTGGGGTGAAGGGCGCTGGGGTTTTATGGTAATAATCGACTATCGTCATATATCGCCTCGTAATAAATTCCGAGGCTACGGGATTTTTCGTTTAATGAATTAAACTCGATATTTTTTGGTGGGGTGAAGGGCGCTGGGGGTTTTATGATAGTCTTAGTTCAATTTATTGAACGTGAAATTATTAGCCATGAAATTTATTTCATGGTGGGGGATGATGATAATCCAACAATTTATTACACGATGGGTGATGGGAATACACCTCAATGATTTATAACGTTATGGGTTATCGTTTAATATCGCCTCGTAATGAATTCCGAGGCTACGGGATTTTTCGTTTAATGAATTAAACTCTATAATTTTTTGTGGGGTGTAAGGGCGCTGGGGGTTTTATGGTAGTCTTAGTTCAATTTATTGAACGTGAAATTATTAGCCATGAAATTTATTTCATGGTGGGGGATGATGATAATTAAATCGACTATCGTCATATATCGCCTCGTAATAAATTCCGAGGCTACGGGATTTTTCGTTTAATGAATTAAACTCTATAATTTTTTGTGGGGTGTAAGGGCGCTGGGGGTTTTATGGTAGTCTTAGTTCAATTTATTGAACGTGAAATTATTAGCCATGAAATTTATTTCATGGTGGGGGATGATGATAATTAAATCGACTATCGTCATATATCGCCTCGTAATGAATTCCGAGGCTACGGGATTTTTCGTTTAATGAATTAAACTCGATATTTTTTGGTGGGGTGTAAGGTGCGCTGGGGGTTTTATGATTATCTTAGTTCAATTTATTAAACGTGAAACCATTAGCCATGAAATTTATTTCATGGTGGGGGATGATAATAATCCAACAATTTATTACACGATGGGTGATGGGAATACACCTCAATGATTTATAACGTTATGGGTTATCGTTTAATATCGCCTCGTAATGAATTCCGAGGCTACGGGTTTTCCGTTTAATGAATTAAACTCTATCATTTTTTATTGCTTATTGAGCTTAAAATACGACAAAGAATCAATATTAATTAATAATAATATCAATGGCATACTGGCAATTATATTATCACATCGTATGGGCAACAAAGGAAAGATTACCCCTGATTAATTTCTCCATAGAAGAAAGATTACATAAATATATTGTTAATAAGTCAAAGGAATTTAGTTGTATCGTTCATGGTATTAATAGTATGCCAAATCATATTCATTTATTAGTCTCAATTCCTCCAAATATGGCAGTATCTGAATATGTAAGAAAAATTAAGGGTAGTAGTTCTAATTTCGTTGGCAAAATAGATAATAATGCTTTCTATTGGCAGAATGGCTACGGCATTTTCACGGTGGGAAAAAGAGGTTTACCCATGGTAATTGATTATATAAAAAACCAAAAACAACATCATCGGGATAACACAATTATTAATGAGTTAGAAAAGATTAATTTTTAAGATTATTCTAGTTCAATTTATTGAACGTGAAACCATTAGCCATGAAATTTATTTCATGGTGGGGGATGATGATAATTAAATCGACTATCGTCATATATCGCCTCGTAATGAATTCCGAGGCTACGGATTTTTCGTTTAATGAATTAAACTCGATATTTTTGTGGGGTGTAAGGTGCGCTGGGGTTTTATGATTATCTTAGTTCAATTTATTGAACGTAAAATTATTAGCCATGAAATTTATTTCATGGTGGGGGATGATGATAATCCAACAATTTATTACACGATGGGTGATGGGAATACACCTCAATGATTTATAACGTTATGGGTTATCGTCATATATCGCCTCGCAATAAATTCCGAGGCTACGGATTTTTCGTTTAATGAATTAAACTCGATATTTGTTTTTTAGGATGAAAACATAACCAACAATCTATTACACCACGCATTATGGAGATGTTTTCTCATCATTAACTAACATCGCCCTTAAACTCAATCTATCCACAGGATTACGCTTCAAATGATCAAAAATCATATTAAATTCCGTACCATCAGGTACGATAGGATTAACAAAATCAAGGGTAATAGTTAACGATATTATTGCCTCATTATTAGGAATATTTAGTAAACTATTAACAGTATTAAACAAAGTTCTAAAATTATTAACCTCTCCCTGATATTCTAGGCGTAAAAACTGTTCTGGGGCTTGAATTGTAATACTTTGATCTATTTTTATTGACCATAATTGAGGTCTATTTAACAAAGGTAAAGCCGTATTAATTTTACGATAATCCATCACATTATCCACAGTAAAAATAATGCTAGAAATTCCCTTGATTTTATTATCTAAACATTCATCTTTTAAATAATTAAAAGTACCATTAATAGTACCATCTTTGACAATTTCAGTAGGTTTAATAATCTTAAAAAGATCATTATTATCAACCACATAATTACCTGTTTTTTCCTTCATCCTAGAAGTAACTAAATCCATGGTAATTTCTTGGGTAGCCGTTTCACCATCACCATAATTAGCCACTACTTTAAAGACGGTTAACTTCTCAATGGTGGTGGCATATTCATCGCTATAACGGAAGTTATCACCCACTAGACTATTATCCTGATATAAAGTAACTGCTAAGGCATTATTAGCTTTCCAGCGCACCCTAACCTCTTTTGTTTCAGGGTTAATAACTTGCCCAGAAAGTTCAATTATCTTGGGCTGGGGCGGTTGTAAAATACCCCGACGATAAAGAATATATTTGTCGGAAAACTCGATGAGGGGGGGAAGATTGCTTAAAGGAGTATCGGTTTTAATATAGGTTGTCTTTTTGTCTGGTGAGTTAACCTCCAAATCCCAAATACCATCAACCAACCCTTGGCGAATGGTATCCCGAAAGAGGGAGATTTCTTGATCTAATAAAAATTTTAAACCCAAATCCTTAACAAAGGTTTCTTTGATGGCTTTGGTGGTAATATTATCCAACCCTGCTGGCCATACTTTTTGTTGGATATAAGCTGGGGCATAGGGTTTAAGGGGTTCATCTCCCCGAATTTTTTGACAGTCTTTGAGCGCTTTTAAGATAATATCCTGTTGATTATTTTTACCTTTGACGGTGTTGGCATCTTGGGGAGATAAAATGAAATGTTTTAAGCCTTCAGGAGCTTTGATTGGGTCAAAGTCGGGATAGAATAGGTGACGATAGGCGTTAGAAATACCTTGTCTGACTCCTAATTCTTTGTCAGCGCCCCTTTGTTTGAGTTGTTTTTGTTGGGTTTGGGATAAGTCTTCTAGCCTTGTCTGGGATTTGAGGATGCTTTGGATGGCTTTATATTCCTTCGTCACGTCTATGGCTTTTTCCAACTCTCCTTTATTGGCAACCAAGAACAAAATACGGTTACGATAAATACGAAAACGTCCTGATTCTCCCGTCTTATTGAGAATATCAACTAACGAAGAAGGGGCAAATTCCGTCGATTCGGCGATGGTAATGTCATCAAAATCCATAAGACACAATACCACATCATCGGGGCGATCGTCCACATCAACGGGGTTGTTGGGGGCGCTGATGGGGGTAAAAAACTTTTTGGCAAAGATAGTATCTCGGCGTTTGCGTAATTCTTCTTTTGCTTCTCCCCTGCCTATCTGCTCTTTTTCTTCTGTGATAATTTTATTGATGGAGGGTTCTTCTTTAAATCTTGCTATGGTAGTAATAGGGTCAACATCCAAATACCATGCCACGGTTTGTAATTTTTCTAGGGTGTTATCAACAAAATTTAATTCAACTTTCGGAGTGAGAAGGGATAAATTCAACTCAGCTTGACGAATCCCGGCACTGATACCATAGTTAAGGGAATGAAGAAAAATAGTTCTGGCTACATAGGAGGTAAAGGGAGGTTTCCCCGCTATTAACCATTGCTCATCCTGTTGTTGGGCGTAGGCTTTTCTGCCTGTGGGGTTAAAAATATCTGCGTTAATGGCAGGGCGCATGGTGTTTCTTTGAATTTTGGAGGTTAATTCGTTGGTGATATTTTCTTCTTTACCCATGGGTATGTGGTGGGTATGAATCAAGGGCAGATTGTTTTCTGGGTTATCTTCATCATTTTTATGATGATTATTCCACACATAACGCACCAGTTGGGCTAGTAGGCGTAGAGCGCCCCTGGTACGTTGAAATTCATCGATGGTGGCGATTTTTTTGGTAAGGAGATTAAATAATTCGGGATGGAAGGGATAACTTTGGGCAATGGCTTCGGCATAGGTAGCATCTTTACAACTATCGGGCAAATTAAGGGGCGCTGTTTTATACATTTGCAGATAAGCCGAAGCTACTTTTTTCCCTGCTTCTTCATCTACGGAGTCGAAAAGTCTTTGTTTAACAATATTATATATTTCTACATCGGTGCTAGGGGTTAAAATTCTTTCTTGACGGGCGGAGGCGCTCAATAATTCTTTTAATTCGTTGGTTTCCTCGGCAAAGGTATCACTACTAGAGGCTAGGGAATACACTAAGACTAGGTTATTGGTGGCAGATGCTAAATCCATTAACGAAAATAGGAAACTAACTACCTGTTTTCCTAGGTTACTATCTTCTACTTTTTTCCCCCTTGCCATGCTTAGATAACGGGCAATTTCATCTAGCATGATTACCGTCGGTTTATCTTTTATTAAGGCTTCCATCACTGATGTACCGGGGCTTAATAAGGTGCGATCGCTCTTTTGCAATAATTGATAACCTTCTACTCCCCCTATCTGATAGGCAATTTCACCCCACAAAGTATAAGTCGTTACCCCTGTGTCTTGATGAATTACCCCATTTTCTGCATCCAAATCTCTCCCATCAATGGCGGCTACTTGAATCGGTTGAGTAGGAATAATATCTAAATCCGTAAATCTCTCTAAACCTTGAATGGTACGCCCAGATTTAGCAATATGCCAAATCGCTATCTCATCATGGGTTTTACCGCCCCCAAAGCTGGTTTCGAGGCGTAGAATAGGTGAACCGCTACCTTTACCACTTAGACGGGTAAATACTTCTCTAATGAGGGTTTTTATGCCATCAGTGGGGAAAGTATTGGCAAAAAATAAGTCTGGATTTTGATAAACTTGAGGGGCTTTGTTTTCAACTACCGATTTTAATTTGGCGGCAAAAAGATCTAGTTGTAAGTTTCCTGATAATATTTCTAATCTAGGATAACAACTTTTAAAAACGGAGTTGAGCATTTTTGACTTTATGATAAATTACCAGAAGCTATTCATATTATATGTTCTTAAGTGAAACAAACCTTATCAATTTTTCGATAATATCAATTACCCTTGATCAGTTATAAATTAGAGTGAGGTTTCAGGGACGACGAGATTTTTTAGAGGGATTAATAAAATGATTGAAAGGATAATAAAGTAAGGGTGTCCATAAACTACTAATAATTGCCGAAGCAAGGGAATGCTGTTGGTATTTTAACCAAATATCCCTCAAAGGAAGATTCGTTTGTAAACTATATTGTAGGGCGGTAACAGTATCACTGATAATAACCATACCAAAGACAATTACCACAATAGAGATAACGTCTTCTTTGATATATTCCCCCTGATAAACATTACTCGTCAAAAGGGCTATCACTGCTAATCCTAAAACATGGGTGGGAAAATCTCCACTGATACTATCCCAAATCAAACCCAGGGAAACAGCGGCTACCATACTTTGCCATAGATTTCTTTTGACGCTCCACACTACCAACCAAATTAGTAGCCAATTGGGGGTAACTCCCACTAATTCCATGCCTGGAATACGCCACATTAGTAATAGACAAGAAATAGTAATGGAGATGAGAATCACCAGGATTGGTTGAATGATTCTAGTTTTGAGGATCATTAGATTTTTAGGGATGGGTAAAATATTGTTAAATATGGTTAAGAATACCAGAAAATATATCATCACTCCCCTTGTAGTGAATTATATCAAGTTTGGATAATTCATAAATAGATTGTACCTTCACAGCTCCACCGTGTAATGAATTACAAGGCTAATGGTAGTTCGTTCAATAAATTGAACTATCATCACCGTTACTCCCTATCTCCTTATCCCCCATACCCCTCATCTCCTTAATACCTGCAACCTTACCCTAATTTGTGACAGCGCACCTTAACAATTTACTGTTTCCCCTGTTTGCACTTGCCATAGACTTTGATAAATACCATTATGGGCGATTAATTCTTCATGTTTACCCTGTTCGATAATTTTTCCTTTTTCCATAACGTAAATACAGTCGGCATGGCGAATAGTGGAAAGACGATGGGCGATCATGATGGTGGTACGATCTTTGGTAATATATTGTAGGGAACGGGCGATCGCAGCTTCTGTTTCATTGTCAACGGCGGAGGTTGCCTCATCAAGGATAAGAATAGGGGGATTTTTCAAAATTGCCCGAGCAATAGATAATCTTTGTCTTTGTCCTCCTGATAATTTTTGTCCCCTTTCACCCACTACGGTATCGTATCCTTGGGGTAATTCCATAATAAACTGGTGGGCTTCGGCTATTTTGGCGGCAGAAATAACATCATCTTCTGTGGCGTTGGGGCTACCGTAGGCAATATTTTCCCTAACGCTACCATGGAATAAAAACACCTCTTGACTTACTAAGCCCATGGCTTTGCGCAAGTCGTAAAGGACAATATCTTGGATATTAGTGCCATCGAGGGTAATTATCCCCGAATTAATTTCATAGAGTCGGAGGAGTAGCTTAATAATGGTACTTTTTCCCGAACCTGTTGAGCCAACAATGGCGGTGGTTTTTCCTGCCTCAATATGAAGATTAAGGTTTTTTAACACAGGTTCTCTTTCAAAATAGGAAAAGGTAACATCCTTTAAGTAAATATCCCCTTGGGTATCCGTAAGGGATAAAGGAGTATCCCCAGAGTGAATCTGAATAGGAGTGTCTAACAATGCCATTACCCTAGTGGTGGAAGCCATTGCCCTTTGATATAAATCGAGGGTTTGCCCAAGACGGGTAAGGGGCCATAATAGCCGTTGGGTCATAAATACCAGTACACTATAAGTACCCACGGCCAGTGTACCTTCTTCTACCTGTAAGCCTCCAAATAAAAGGATGCTGGTAAAGCCAACCAAGATTACAAAACGAATTAGGGGTACAAAAGCGGCACTATAGGCGATCGCCCTTTGATTACTGCGACGATAGGCTTCACTGTCGGCTTTTATCCTCTCAATTTCATAGGTTTCGGTGGTAAAACTTTTGATGGTGGTAATACCGCTCAGATTATTGCTCAAACGACCATTTAAAAGGCTTACTTTTTCCCTTACATCACCGTATAGAGGCTCGAGAAACTTCTGAAAGGCGATCGCCCCCCAAATGATCACGGGAATGGGTACAACGGCCATCCAAGCGGTGGTAGGAGTAAGAATAAAAAAGGCTAAACCGATGATAATTACGGTAGTAAGCACCTGTAAAATTTCATTGGCGCCCACATCCAAAAATCTTTCTAACTGGTTAATATCATCATTCAATACCGATAATAAACGACCAGTGCTTTTATTTTCAAAATATTCTAATTCCAAACTTTGGATATGACTATAAGCATCCAGCCTCAAATCATGTTGGATATTTTGGGCTAAATTGCGCCATAAACGCTCGTAGGCATATTCAAACAAAGATTCTAACGTCCAAATGATTACCGATAACACCGTTAATACCAACAACTGAGAAAAGACGCTCTCAAAACCGAATCGGGCGATCGCACTTTCATCCCTTTGAACCACCACATCCACCGCCGCACCAATTAACACAGGGGGCGCCAAATCAAACAACTTGTTTAATACCGAACAACTCACCGCCCGATAAATTAAACCACGGTATTTAGGAGAATATTCTAAAAGTCTTGAAAGAGGGCTATTAGATGATTTTGAGGTCATGATTTAGAATAAAATTTACTCAGTAACACTGGTTATTATTTCGGAAAATTACCATCAAAAAGGTTAGAAGTATCAATTTTTATGATGCCATCACCCTTTTTTTTATAACTACCAATGGTTTTCTATCGTAACTAAAAATAAGTCCATAAAACAGGAGTGATCAATGATCCTCAATGATGGTAAGATGAAATTTCATGGCAAAACATCTTACCAAACGTATTAAATCATACAGTGTAAGTATTCACCGAGCCTGATATTAATACATCATAAGGCATAAGATCAGGGAAGTTAACTATTAATATCCCACCATGACATAGTATAGTTTTATTTTATAATTATACTTCTACCTATAAAAAATAACTATATCCATCATAACTAAAAATCTAGCTAAAATCTTATTTTTTGCGACTTAAATAACCCAGATTATGCCTCGCTATCTCATCTTGAAAAGGTATTCTTGGTTAATATATATTTTTTAAAAAAACTGAAATAATATGTCAATTTTGCGTGGTAGTTTTATTGTCAAAAATCATTTCAAATATTTTTTTATTTGGAGTGAAGAATGGAAACAATTAGGCACAGAAAAATACGATTTACAAACCAGAGATATTTATAATTATCCTTTCCAAAGTGATTCCTTAGACAATCTTATCTCTACCCTTGAAAAATATCAATTAATCATTGATTCAAAAGATCATAAATCTTTAAAATTAGACAAGATAAAAAATAAAGAATTAGTTTTATTCCCCGTTCAAAAAAAACCCAGATCAAAAACAGTTGTACCGCTTCTATATGAACAATTTGTGGCGATTGAAAACAAATTAAGTACCGTTATTTTATATCCTTGGAAAGTAGAAGGAATCAAACTTAACTTCATTGAAACCATCAACTTTTTAAGAAAAATTCCCCTCAACAATGAAGACTATATCGGCTCAGATTTGAGATTTTGGAGTCATGTATATCGTTGGAGTTTAGACTTAATTTGTCGTCAAAAATTTCTACCTACCATTGATGACCATAACAAGAGTTTTTGGCAACCTTTATTAGATAGTAATATTGACCAAGTTAGGCTGACCAAATTTGTACAAACTATGCCCTCTTTGTGTAGGTGTTATGTAGAATCAGAAGAATCACCCACCATTGATCCTCAAGAATTAATTTTAGACTTTTTAACCAACATTGTTGATTTACAAATTAGAGAATTATTAGAAGAACCTAATCTATCTGGTACGGATTTAACCGTTGAACCATGGGTAAATTCCCTTGTAAAAACTGATATAAATTATTGTGATTTGCCATCTACAGAAAGTAAACGGTTAAAGATGGCCTTTGATCATTGGACATTACCCATTCAAGACAATTTAATCACCTCTGATTTTCAACTTTCCAAAAAACAATATCGTATCTGTTTTAAATTAACTCCCCCCGCAGGTTCAGAAAATAACTATGATAATTGGAAATTGGATTATTATTTACAAGCCATTGATAATCCCGATTTTCTTGTACCTTCCGAGCAAATTTGGCAACATTCCCACCCCGAATTGGAAATTGACGATCGCACCATAGAAAATCCCCAAGAAATCCTCTTAAAAGGTTTAGGTTTGGCGGCGAAGATATATCCCCATATTGCCACGAGTTTGGAGGAGTCCATGCCCAATAGTTGCCAATTAAATGCCATCGATGCCTATCAATTCATCCGTAGTTCCGTCTGGCAATTACAGGATAACGGTTTGGGGGTTATCTTACCCGATGGACTCGCCGAAGGTGCAGGAGAAAAACGCTTGGGGGTAAAAATAGAAGCTAAGGTAAACCTGAAAAAAGGAGAGCGGTTAAACCTCAATAGCCTATTGAATTATAATCTCAAAGTTGCCGTGGGGGATAAAGTATTAACTAACAAAGAATTTCAAAACCTCTTAGCCCAAAAATCCCCCATCGTGGAAGTAGATGGACAATGGTTAGCTTTGCAACCTGCCGATGTGAAAGCCGCCCAAGATATTTTAGACCAAGCCAATAGTAACATTAACTTAACCGTAGAAGATGCCCTGCGGTTGAGCGGAGGAAACGGAGAAACCATCGCCAAATTACCTGTCGTATCCTTTGAAAGTAGTGGGGCGCTCTCGGAATTAATTAACAGTGTCCATGACTATCAAAAAATCAAAATTCTACCCACTCCCAAAACCTTTAAAGGGGATTTACGGGAATATCAAAAAGCCGGTTTTAGTTGGTTATATTTCCTCGAAAAATGGAACTTAGGGGCTTGTTTAGCCGATGATATGGGTTTGGGTAAAACCATTCAATTGATCGCCTTTTTGCTACGTCTGAAGCAGGATAAACTATTAACTAAGCCTTGCATTATTATTTGTCCTACTTCGGTGATGAATAACTGGGCGCGGGAAATCCAGAAATTTGCCCCTAGTCTCAAGGCATTAATTCACCACGGAGAACAACGGAAAAAGGGTAAAACCTTCGCCAAGGAAGCGAGTAAGCAGGATGTGATGATCACCAGTTATGCCCTCGTATTTCGTGATTTAGATGCCCTCAAGGGGGTTGATTGGCAAGGGGTGATTTTGGATGAGGCTCAAAATATTAAGAATCCCCAAGCGAAGCAAACTCAAGCTATCCGACAGTTAGATGGTGATTTTCGTATCGCTTTAACGGGTACTCCTGTGGAAAATCGTTTATCGGAATTATGGTCAATTTTGGAGTTTTTGAACCCTGGTTATTTAGGCACTCAGCAGTTTTTCCAACGGCGTTTTACTTTACCCATCGAGAAGTATGGCGATCAAGATTCTTTGAAAACTTTACGTTCTTTGGTTCAGCCGTTTATCCTAAGGCGTTTGAAAACGGATAAAAATATTATTCAAGATTTACCCGAAAAGCAGGAGATGAATGTTTATTGTGGTTTATCCCCCGAACAGGCGCACTTATATCAAAGTCTGGTGGATGATTCCCTAGAGAAAATTAATGATAGTAAGGGCATCCAGCGCCATGGTTTGGTGTTAACTTTGTTGATGAAGTTAAAACAGGTGTGTAACCATCCTGCCCATTTCTTGAAAGAAAATCGCCTTGATTTTGAACCACGTTCTGGGAAATTGTTACGGTTAGAAGAGATGCTCGAAGAAATTGTGGCTGAAGGCGATCGCACTTTAATCTTTACCCAATTTACTGAATGGGGAAATCTACTGCAACCCTACCTTGAGAAAAAATTAGGGGTAGATGTGATGTTTTTATCAGGTAGTACCAAAATGGAAAAACGTCAGGAAATGGTAGATCGTTTCCAAAATGACCCCCAAGGCCCTCCTATCTTCATTCTATCCCTCAAAGCGGGGGGAACAGGCTTAAACCTCACCAAAGCTAATCACGTTTTCCACTTCGATAGATGGTGGAATCCTGCGGTAGAAAATCAAGCCACCGATAGGGCTTTTCGTATCGGGCAAACCCAAAATGTACAGGTTCACAAATTTATCTGTAGTGGTACATTGGAGGAAAAAATTAACGATATTCTTGAGAGTAAGAAACAATTGGCAGAACAAACCATCAATAGCGGTGAAGACTGGTTAACGGATTTGGATAGCGATCAATTGAGAAACTTACTTGTCTTAGATCGTAATGCAGTTTTATAATTCACTGCCGTTGAGCCATGTTATCCCCCACTTAAGTTAACTTAGATACCTTAGTATGGCTAGGATTAATTATCTTTCTTCCCACTTCAAAGTTAACCACGATAGTATGTTTTTTGCCCAATCCTAAAATATGGGTGACAACACCCGTGCCAAATGTGGGGTGATACAGGCGATCGCCCTCCTGCCAGTTTTGAGAAGACTTTGGTTTTTCCTCCTTCTCCTCAGTAATGATATTACCCACCGCATAACTAGGAGTTAAATTAGTAGAAATCAAATCCTGTGGCAACTCCCCTAAAAACTGCGAAGGCGCACAATAATCCACACTACCCCAAGAATAACGCTCCCGGGCATGGGTAAGGAACAACTGTTCTTTTGCCCTTGTAATACCCACATAACATAAACGTCTTTCTTCCTCCAAATCCAAAGGATCATTTAAACTACGATTATGGGGTAACAAACCCTGCTCAAAACCCACCAAAAACACCACAGGAAATTCCAAACCCTTAGCTGAATGCAACGTCATCAGAGAAACCGCCGAATCTCCCTCATCCAAATTATCTAAATCAGAAGCCAAAGAAGCACTACTCAAAAAACCTTCTAAACTGCTATCCTCGTTATCCTCCTGAAATTGCATCATGGCATTCAATAACTCATTAAGGTTTTCCTGTCTATTTTCCGCCTCATCTGTGCCTTGTTGCTTCAAATCATCCAAATAACCCGAAATCTCTAACACCTGCTCCAAAATCTGCACCGCAGGGGTATCCTTCACCCTTTCTTGACAATCGCTAATTAAATTAGCAAACTGAGTAATTCTTTTAGAAGCCCTACCTGCGATCGCATTTACCGAAGTTTGATCGCTAATTATTTCCCAAAGAGGCACATTTAACTCCTGAGAAGCCGTAATTAAATTTTCCGTAGTAGTCTTACCGATGCCCCTTTTCGGAGTATTAATAACCCTCAATAAACTCACCGTATCCGCAGGATTAACAATCAACTTTAAATATGCCAAAGCATCCTTAATTTCTCTTCTTTCATAAAACTTAAAACCCCCCACAATATTATAAGGAATATTACGCCTAATTAACTCATCCTCAAACGCCCTCGATTGAGAATTAATACGATATAAAATAGCAAACTTACCCCAATCCAAACTAGGATTTTGTTTGACCATACTTTCAATTTTTCGCACCACAAAAGAAGCCTCCTCCCTCTCATTATTTCCCCGATAACAATAGATAGCTTCCCCCTCCCCACGGGTTGCCCGTAACACCTTATCAATCCTCTGACTATTATTTTCAATCAAATAATTAGCCGCTTGTAAAATATTTTCCCGAGAGCGATAATTTTCCTCCAACTTAACCATGGTGCGAGTATCATCATCAGCTAAACCATCCCCAAAATCTTGCTGAAAATTTAGCAAAATTGTAAAATCTGCCATGCGAAAAGAGTAAATAGATTGATCCGCATCACCTACCACAAAAATAGATCTATTTTGCCAATTCCAATCCGTTTTATTCGGTTCATTATTAGTAGCTAAAAGTTGAATTAATTGATACTGAATTTGATTAGTATCTTGATATTCATCCACCAAAATATGTCTAAATTGTTGATGCCAATAACCTAAAATTGATTCATTTTGCTGAAAAATACGCACAGGAATTAACAATAAATCATCGAAATCAAGGGCATTATTTTTTGCTAACTCATTTTGATATTCTTCGTAAATTTCCGCCAAAACTCGCCCCCGATAATCAGGTCTTTCAACGGCATATTGAGAAGGAGAAAAACCCAAATTTTTAGCATTACTAATACCATAACGCATTTTTTTTGGATCAAACTTTTTATCATCCAAATTGAGCTTTTTCGTAACAATATTTTTAATCAAACTCTGCACATCAGACTCATCAAGAATGGTAAAATTCCTTTCCCACTTTCTACCTTTCTCATCCTGATATTTATTAATATCAAAGCGTAAAATTCTCGCACAAAGACTGTGAAATGTACCCACCCAAAGGGGTTTGATCGTGCCACGATAAACCCTAGATCTAATATTTTTTTGTTCTAATTCTGGTAAAGATTCTAACTTTTGTTGATGCTTCCTATATGCCATTTCTTGGGCAAAAATTACCTCAATCCTCTCCTTCATTTCTTTGGCTGCCTTATTGGTAAAGGTAACAGCGAGGATATTTTCTGGGGAAACTTGATGGGTTTTGATTAAATTTGCGATACGATAAGTTAAAGCTCTCGTTTTTCCTGAACCTGCCCCTGCAACTACTAACAGAGGGCCATTAAAGTGTTCTACAGCTGTACGTTGAGCAGAATTAAGCTGTTGGAGAAAGTCAGAGTTAGGAATCATCAAGAAATTAGATATTTGCAATATACACCACCTTATTATAACAGTCAGTAGGTTTCATCCGAATTGTGTTAGGAAAAATTAATTATTAATTGACAAAAGATTTAGATTTTATTTTGTTGATTTATACTAATTTATAAAAAAGCAGGTAAGCTAATGGATTTGAACAAAATATGTTTAATAAAACTGAATTTTATTTTAATAAATATACTAGATAAACATTCACTAGATAGTTATTTAATGATTAGTCATCATACATTCTAATTGACTTAATAAACAAGTTTATAGTAAATATTTTATTTGGCATAATATTATTATAATTTATTTGAAAAAGCACACTTTTACTAACCCCTATGAATAAAATAATTTTTAGTTTAATATTAATAATAACTACCCTTTTTAGCCAAAAAAGCTATGGAGAAAATACAAAAAAATCAAACAACCAATGTAATCAAGAAATAACAGAATTAGCAGATAAATTAGTAAATGACATTAGTGATTATGGCAATAGAGTAATTCAAAAATCCCGTCGGGGGGCGGCAAACTCCCCAATTATGCCCATATATATCATTACAGCAGGGCAATGGGAAATGGAAAAACTACCTTTGTCGCAGAGAAGTTACGGGGCTAATAATTCATCTCACATTGAACAAATTTTTTTTACTACCCGTGAAAGACAGTATTTGAGTGATACAAGGCTAGAAGAAACAAATAATTATCATTGGTTGTTATTAACCCCTACAAATAGAGGTTGGGATATGGTGATGTTGTTAACAAGATTTGGTGAGGTTGGGGATAATGGATTAGTTTCCCCTGTGGTTGATACTACTTCAGGGGTAGTTGGTGAGGCTGTGAGGTTATGGTTAAGGGATTGTCGTTTTAACTAATTGTATCAAGTCCGAATGATCACTTACAAATCAATTAGAGTAAGGTTTCAGGCTTCTGGTTGCAGGTTACAGGTAACAGTTTATTAATTGTCAATTGTCCATTGTTAATTGTCAATTGTTTAGATCTTTACAAAGGTAATTGATTGCAAGGGGAGTGATTTTATCGCTATATTAATCCGTATTGATGAAAAATTTGATCTAAAATTGATGGGTAAAAGAATATTCTTTGGAAATTATCAATTTATGTGGAAATCCTTAATTTTTTCGTCTTTACTGTTTACTACAACCAATTTAGCTTTATCATCTTTAAGGATAAACGCTCAAACAGAAACTAACAATAATCCCCCTGCCGAAACTTATCAACCCGGTTTCTGGCAACCTGTGGCAAGGGTAAATATGGAAAAGCCCATTAGTTTAAATATTATTAATAAAACGGGGGTTTTTCTTGATTATTCTTTTACGGATGAAACTCTTACTCCTACGGTTTTAAGGCCTGATGACACTGCTACTATTAGAAGTTTAAATCCAGAAAATTCTATTTATTTGGTGATATATCCTGATATGAATAATCCTAATGCTTCTCGTATGAGTCTTAAATATTCGGTGGAAGTGACAGAGGATAATGTTATTAATTTGACAGTGAGCGTCATAGAGGAAATTAGTAAGGGAAATCGTACTTTTAATTTACAACCTACAGGAGCTATTTTTCTCTATTAGTAAGCAATTTGCTGTTGTTCCAAATTAATCATTCACCTGCTGAGTAATAATAAACTTTTGAATCTTCGAGCGATAAATCTGGGCATACTTATCAGCCCATTCTTTGCTATCACTATTGGTATAAATATGAACCAAAGACTCCCCCGCATCAGGTAGAATCAAAACCCAATTATCAGAATGAGGCTCAATAATTTTCACCCCGTCAATTAATTCTAACTTTTCAGGGGATTCGGTTTCTACCAAGTAACGCATCAGCGCACCTTTAGTCTTGAGAGGACAACGCAAAGACTGGGATTTATGACATACTTTAGGTAATTCTGTTCTTACCTGAGTTAAAGAGCGCTCTTGCACCGTCAACATTTCAATGAGTTTGGCAATGGAAAACATGGCATCAAAACCGGGGTGAAGATGGGGAAAAATAAATCCCATGTCTCCGCTACCCCCTAACACTACATTGGGATTATTTTGGGTAGCCTCCATTAAAGCGGTGGGATTAGCTTTGGTGCGAATTACCCTGCCATCATGGCGACGGGCAATTTGTTCCACTGCACTGGATGTATTAACAGGTACTACCACAGTACCTCTGGGGTTGGCTGTGAGAATAGTATTAACCATTAGGGCGGTTAATTCTTCTCCCCGAATTTGTAACCCTGATTCATCTACTAAGATAAATAATTCTCCGTTGGCGGAAACCTGTACCCCAAAATTAGCTTTGAGGGCTTCTACCACATGACCTAATTGTATTAATAAAACTTCCCTTTCTTCGGTGGAAATAGCCCTTTGTCGCAAACTAGCATTTAATACGACGGCATCGCAGCCAAATTTTCCTAATATTTGGGGTAATATTGCCCCTGAAACTGAATATACATAATCGATAACAATTTTGGCGTTACTGTTATGGATGGCTTCTACATCTAGTTGTGTCTCAAAGGTTTTGCGATAGGTTTCAATAATTTGGGAGGGGTAAGACATATCACCAATGTCGATACTGTGTACCCTTCTTAAGTCTTCTTTGAAATAAGCTCCTTCGATTTTTTTTTCTTTGGGTTTGGGAATATTAATACCTTTTTCATCGAAAAATTCAATTAACATATCTTCGTGGCGCTCGGGGTGTAGGCGCACATGGACTCCCCCTTGGACTCCTAATTTGGGTGTCATGGTACGGGAGATGGGAATGGCGGTGGATTCAAGGTTTTGAATGTCAATACCCACGGACATTAATCCTGCAATCAGAGAACGACTTACCATCCTTGATACGCTTCGTTGATCCCTTGATACCACTACCGATGAGCCATGTTTAAGGATTGAGCCGTAGGCAGCCCCTAGTTTAACGGCAAATTCTGGGGTGATGTCGATGTTGGCAAGGCCGGTTACGCCCCGTTGGCTAAAGAGGTTACGATGGGCTATATTACCCCAAATTAGGTTGATATTGAGGGTTGCTCCTGATTCGATTCTTTTTTGGGGCCAAATTCTAACTCCGATATTGATTTGGGATTCTTCACCGATGTTGCATAATGCACCGACTACGACTCCTTCGGATATTTGTACTCGTCTATCCATTCTTGTACCCCGTGCTACTACACAGGCGGAGAGGGAACATTCATCACCGATGGTGACGCCGTTACCGATGATGGGGCGGTTTAATTCTACGTCGTTGCCTATGGTGACGTTATCGCCGATGACGGTGCTTCCTTCTATTTTGGTACGGGCGCCGATACGGCAGTTGTTACCGATGAGGACGGGGGCTTCGATGATGGCGGTGGGATCTATATATGTATTTTCTCCCATCCAGATGCCGTATTCTATTTCACGGTAGGCAAAATCTACTAATACTTTTTTGTCGATCGCATCGTACTGGGATTCCCGATAGGCTTCGAGGTGGCCCACATCGCACCAATAACCATCGGCTACATATCCGTACATGGGCGCACCGATTTCGAGGAGGAGGGGAAATAAGTCTTGGGAGAAGTCTGATTCTTCGTTTTTGGGGAGATATTTGAGGACTTCGGGTTCGAGGATATAGGTGCCGGTGTTAACGGTGTCGGAGAATATTTCACTACTGGAGGGTTTTTCGAGAAATCTTTGGATTTTACCTTCTTTGTCGGTGATGACTACTCCAAATTCGATAGGGTTTGGTACACGGGTGAGGACGAGGGTGGCTTTGGATTGTTTTTCACGGTGAAAGGCGATCGCCTTTTGAAGATCAAAGTCAGTGATACTGTCTCCACTAATGACTAAAAATGTATCCTGTAATAATTCTTCTAAATTTTTAACACATCCTGCCGTCCCTAGGGGTTGTTCTTCTTCTACGGCATAGGTCATCTGTACCCCAAATTCACTACCATCTTGGAAATAGTCTCGCATTACGTCGGGGAGATAATGGAGGGTGGCAATTACTTCGGTAATGCTGTTACGCTTGAGTAAATTTAAAATATGCTCGGCAATGGGGCGGTTTAACACTGGTACCATGGGTTTTGGTAAATCACAGGTTAAAGGACGCAATCGAGTGCCTGAGCCTCCCGCCATTAAAACCGCTCGCATAAATTCTCCGTTCTTTTTTTTGAAAGTGATATGGTCAATTTTTAGCCTAACATTTATTAACTCACAATGGGTTATTTGCCATGGCTGATTTTGAATATTATTCTTTGTTTAGTGGGTAATGTTAATGGTGATAATATTTTTATCTATAATTTTGACAATTTTTTATGAGTAGCAAAAAAACAAGTAAAACAAAGTATCAAAAACAATGGGAAACTTCCCTTGATGAATATATTATGGCCATGGATTGGTCTATGAGTGGGGACTTGGCGATCGCCTCTGCCCGTGGGGAGGTAAAAATAAGAAGGGCTAATAACGACATGGTAGAAACTCTTTTAGATGCTTCCCAAACCAACGAACATCCTGTCAGTTGTGTATCTTTTTCCCCCCAAGGAGACTTACTGGCCGTTGGCACTATCGATGGCAGATTAAGGGTATGGCAGATTAAGCCCGACATTGATTTAATGAAGATGTTTGAGTTTCCTAAACCGAAACAATGGATCGAAAATGTTCAGTGGCATCCTTCCCAACCTATTTTAGCCTTTAGTTTTGGTAATTATGTTCAGGTATGGGATGCCGAGGAGCAACAAATCTTAACCACGATACCTTTTCCTGATTCTTCTGTGTTAGATTTACAATGGCATCCTACGGGGGAATATTTAGCCATGGCAGGAAAGGGGGGAATCCATATTTGGACGACTTCTGATTGGGATGATGATCCTTTTATTGCGGAGATGGATGGGGCTTGTAGTAGGGTTGCTTGGTCGAGGGATGGTAATTATCTGGCGGGGGATTGTTTTGATAATAGTGTCTGGATATGGTGTTGGGAAAACCTAGAAACTTGGCATTTATCAGGTTTTGGGGGCAAAATTCGCAATCTCAGTTGGTCAACTCCTCCGGCTGATACTGCTCCCTTGTTGGCCATTTCTTGTTTTAATGGTGTGATTCTCTGGAAAAAGGCTGAGGACGACAATGATGGTTGGTTTTCGTTGCCATTACAAGCCCATGAAGGTATTGTTGAGGCTTTACAGTTTAGCCCTTGTAATTTTTCCTTTGTTTCGGCTGATGATCAAGGGATGTTATTTTTTTGGAATGAACACGGAAAAGCAGAACAACGATTTATCATTGAAGATGATGGCTTCAGTGCGATCGCATGGCATCCTGATGGTACAAAATTGGTGGCAGGAAGTCGCAACGGGAAGGTTATTATCTGGCAACAGGTAATACAAAAAAGGGGCAAAGGATTTGCTTAATAGACTCCTATTCCTAAGATTTTTAATAAATATGTATTGCCAACCAAATACAATTGGGGGATGTTTTTAAAACTCGGTGCGGCGTTTGAGCGGGAATAAAAAAGTAGTCTCCCGCCTTAAGATTAACCATGTCATTGCGCACCCTTAATTGCGTTTCCCCTTCAAGCAAAATTATCCATTCATGGTGATCTTGATTATAAGTCTTATGGTAAGGGCGATCGCTACTTACAATCCTTTCTATAACAACATTCTTACACCGTAACAACTCAGAAAACTCCTCTCCATCCACCAAAAAAGGAAGATTATCAAACAAATTCTCAACTTTTGGCATCATAAAACATCCACCATTACTCCCAACCTCTGAGATAATAGCAAAAATTTCGCCCCAAAATTAAAACAATGTCATCCATCAAAAACATTATCCTTGCCCTCACAATTCTGATAGTCACCTCCCTATTATTCACCTCCTCCCTTACCTACCAACCCACCGAAGCAAAAAACAGCCAATTTTATCAATATCAAGCCCTCCATAACAAAGACGGCATCGGTAAATATTACCTGGGTAGAGAAATCGCCAAAGTAATGGGGCATAGAGAATTTCTATGGTTAGAGCGCCCCAACAGAGAAAATCAAGAAAAACCGAGCGCCGTTATTTCCGCCCTCAACCTCAAACCCACCGATACCATCGCCGACATAGGTGCAGGTTCAGGATATTTCAGCTTTCGTCTTGCCCAAAAAGTACCCCAAGGCAAAGTTTTCGCCGTAGATATACAACCCGAAATGTTAGATATTATCAAGTTTTTAAGTGAAGAAAATCCTCAACTACCCGTAATACCAGTATTAGGCACAAAAACATCACCCAACCTCGAAAAAGAATCCATCAACCTTGCCCTAATGGTAGATGCTTATCACGAATTTACTCACCCTCGAGAAATGATGGAAGAAATCGTCACCGCCCTACGCCCTCAAGGTAGAGTCATATTAGTCGAATACCGTAAAGAAAATCCTTTCATATTCATTAAAGGAGTCCATAAAATGAGCGTTACTCAGGTAAAAAAAGAAATGGAAGCGGTGGGTTTATCATGGGTAACCACCGAAGAATTTTTACCCCAACAACATTATATAGTCTTTGAAAAAACTTAATTAACTTGAGGAGATGAGGAGTATGGGGAATGAGGAATGGATGTGATGGGGAGTGGAGGAGATGAGGAGTATGGGAGTGAGGTTGATAATAGTTCAATTTATTCAACCAACCACCATTAGCCATGTAATTCATTACACAGTGAGGCGGCGAAGATACAATCTATTGAGAACAAATTATCCGAACTTGATATAATTCATTGCCCAGAGAGTGATAATATTTTTTCTAAATCGAACTTGCTATCATAACTAATTATTCTGAATTGAGATTAAATAATTTTGAGCAAAAAAAGAAGAAAGAGTAACCAAAACAATTACAACTTTCTTCTGCTACGATAAAAAGAGAATCATTAATAAGCTATGGACAATTTCCCAATTTTGTCCGTAACGCAGTGGTGGTGAGAGAAGGTTAAGTATTTGTCTAATGTAGTAGCCTCCCATCTCACCATTCTTTTTTTAGGCTTCCAGAGACTCAAAGGCTTTTTCAACTCGGCGAAAATCAAACCCTAAGGCTCTGATAGCGTGCCATAAATGTCCTTGTAAGAAGAAAAAGGCAAGGAAGAAATGAGCATTGGCCAACCATGCACGGGATGTATTTTCACCGTAGGGCAAGTTAACGGTATCAGCGAAGTAAGGTACGATGCCCAATTTAACCTCCAATACTGGGCCATAAAACTCTACAGGATAGGCAAGGGTATTAACTGCACAGAAGTAGGCCGCTACAAACCCAGCGAGGGCAATTCCTCCTAAGGAGTAGGAAAGGATTGCTTCCCCAGAAAAGATTAATACTTTTCTTGCCCATTTGAGAGGAGGTACAAGGATATGCCACACTCCTCCACCAATTAACATAATACCCACATAGATATGACCTCCCACAAGATCTTCTAAGCTAGAAATACTAGCGAAGTGGGTTTGATAGCTATAGATGGTCATCACATCAAGGGTGGGGTTAGTTACTAACCTGACTGTTTGGGTGGTAGAGTCGTACAATCCGCCCCAATACATGGCTTTTCCTGCTAGGAGTAAAGCTCCAAAACCAAGGAACAAGAGATGATGTCCGAGGATAAGACCCAGTTTAGCAGGATCGTTCCAGTCAAAATGAAATTTTTTCGCTTGTCCTTCGGCTTTCTTGAGATCATCAGGGGCTTTTAAGGTGTGAAATAATGCTCCTGCACCTAAAAAAGCGGAGGAAATCAGGTGAATTGAACCAATCACGAAGTAAGGATAGGTGTCAACCACTGCTCCTCCTTCTCCTACTCCCCAACCAAGGGTGGCTAGGTGGGGTAAGAGGATTAAACCCTGTTCACCCATGGGCAAACTGGTGTCAAATCGGGAGATTTCAAAGAGGGTAAAAGCCCCCGCCCAGAAGGCTGTAAGGGCGGCTTGTCCTACATGGGCGGCAATAAATGAACCGCTGAGATCGGCAAATCGGGCATTTCCTGCCCACCAATCATATTTTACGTTGGGGTTGTCGTAAGTTTGCATAGATAATCAGTTGTTAAACAATACTTATTAATATTTTTATTCAATAAGCGTATTAATAAATTAACTTAGTTGCTAAATATATGCAATAAAAATCCTGTAAAGTTTTGTTAATAAGTTTAGGCAGAACCATGTTCTGCCTTATGGGCTATGAATTAGAGACCAAATTCTTGTTTAATTTGAGCGCTCCAAGATTGAATCCTAGATTCGGTTAAGTCAGATTGATTGTCTTCGTCAATGGCTAATCCCACAAACTTGCCATCTCTAAGGGCTTTTGATTCGTTAAATTCGTAGCCTTCTACAGACCAATAACCTATGGTTTGCCCCCCTTGTTGGCTAATTTTTTCCTCTAAAATGCCCATGGCATCTTGGAAGTTGTCGGCGTAGCCGATTTGATCTCCTGCTCCGAAATAGGCTACTTTTTTGCCTTGAAAGTCAACATCGTCAAGATCTTCGTATAATCCTTCCCAGTCGCTTTGGAGTTCGCCTACGTTCCAGGTAGGGCAACCAATAATCAAGCATTCGTAATTGCTCAGTTCATCTACTTCTACGTCAGCAACATCGTATAAGTCAACCACTCCATCTCCTCCAAGGGCTTCTTGGATTGATTCTGCAAGGGTTTCGGTGTTTCCTGTTTGAGTGCCGTAAAATAAGCCTATTTTTGCCATAATTTGTGATTACTTCTATTTTTAATTACAGTTACAAACTATTGATAATTACTATCATTAGTTTTATGAATAGAGTAACCTAATTGCAATCTAGTTGCAACTAATTGAGGAATTTAATGGATTTTTAAATTTTCTTATTATGGCGAGGGATAAAAATTCAATATTAATGGTTGTAGCGTAATAAACCCCAAAAGTTGCGATCGCCCGGAAAACGAGCATAAACAATGACTTCACCCCGAGAAACCTCTACATTGCCTGTGAATAGATTGCCGTAACGAGTTAAGGTTGTCCAATTATTGGAAGATTTATCAAATACTTTGACATCAATAGCGTTGTCAATTCTTAGTTTAAAATAATTATTCTGTTGGGGATTTAATTGTTTTTGGACAGGAGATTCTAGGTAGCCATTATGTTCAGAAAAATGACTAAAGGTAAAGGGAAATTCTTGATTTGTTTGACGATTTACATTAATATCATATCCCAAAATAAAGGGATAATTATTTTCTTGATTAGGGGTGCTACCAAATATTTTTAATTGATAATTTTTTCTTTCGGGAAATGATGCTTTTATATTAATTAATTCTCCTTGTCTTTGAATAAAAGTGTGTTGTCCTTCTATTTCTTGATCGTTGGATTGTAAGGAGGTGATCGCCACTATATTTTGAGGGGCTTTTAGGGTAATATTAACTACATTATCGGCAATAATATTTTTATTTTTGTGGGTAACTAATTCAAAGTTATTACTAAAAAAATGATGAGAGACAGTGGGTAAATTATCAAAATTATTCCTGGTATAAGGGGTGTTTAATAATTGCCATTTATTGTTTTCAGGGAAATGGGTATAAATAAAATTTTGAGGAGCAGTTGCAAAATAAAAATCATTAAATCCCTTCTCAAAACGATCATTATTAATAATACCAGCGCCCCAGGTAGGATCTAAAATATACCATTTACCATCAATTTGCACCCCATTCCAAGCATGATTAACGTTATTGTCATTACCTACGGCATAATCAACACCTTTGGCATAGCCAATAACAATTACTGATTTTAAACCCATATTTTGGGCTAATTGTTGATATAAATTAGCATAACCTGAGCAGATAGTTTGACGATTATCTAAAACACTTTTAACGGTTACATCAGGATAGATATTATAATTCATAAAAGTATTAAGGGCTACCACATCATAGGCAATGTTATGGGTAATCCAACTATAAATTATCCTTGCTTTTTCTACATCAGTGGTAGCATATTGACTCAACATATTGGCTAATTCTGAGGCGGAATTTCCAGAATATTGAATTGCTAATGCTTTATTATCTATGTCAGAAAATTTAGTTTTATCAAGGGTGTTAATATCACCAATAACAATTGGTTCATTAAATTCAGTAATAAATTCTTGGGTTAAAGATTTTAGAGAAGTTATCCTAAAATTAAAACTATTAATAAAACTAATTATATTTTCATAGGTTAATTTATCTTCTAAAGGCGATCGCCACTGAGGATTGGCATAATGATTAAAAACAAGAAAACCAACCAAAATCAATAAAGGAAAAAAACGACTTTTCTTCTTGCCTCTTTTTTGTTTTCTTTTCCGTGAACGACGATTATAATTATGTTTATTTCTCATGAAAACCTCAATAACTTAACAATTTATTTAGCGCATACGAGGCGTAAAAAATTCCGTTAAACCCTCTCCCAGTAAAGATAAACCCGTTACCATGACAGTCATTGCTAACCCCGGAAATAAAGCAGTCCACCAAATTCCTGTAGATAAACCATCCAAAGCCAATCTAAGGTCATAACCCCATTCTGGCACATTTTCAGGTAATCCCAAGCCCAAAAAACCCAAGCCCCCTAAAATCAAAATTGCATCCGCCGCATTGAGGGTGAATAAAACAGGTACACTTTGGACAACATTAAAGAATAGGTGTCTTGTCAAAATCCTTTGGGGTGTTGCCCCCATGGCATAAGCCGCCTCGATAAATAACTCTGTTTTTACGCTGGTGGTATGGTTACGCACTACCCGATAATATTGGGGAATGTAGGAAATAGACAGGGCAATGGCTGCATTGAAAATCCCTCTGCCCACCACAAAAGCGAGGGTAACAGATAATAATAAGCCTGGTAAAGTGTAAATTGTATCCATTAAAAATAATAAAAATTTATCTAATTTACCGCCAAAATAACCACTAATTAAACCCAATGGAACACCAATAATTAAACTTAATCCTGTGGCTAAAATTACTACTTTAAAAGCTGCTTGAGTGCCAAAAATGGTTCTTGAAAATACATCATAACCTTGTCCTGTAGTTCCCCACCAATATTCACTACTAGGAGGGGCATAAATTGGATTAATAAGAGATTCTAAGGGATCTTTAATTATATTTATATTTTGCAAAAAAGAAGCACTTACAGCAAGGATTAAAAAACATAAAGTGATAATAATACCGCCCATTAGCATGATGTTATTTAGGGTCAATATTTTTAGGTTTTTCTGGTTAGATTTTATGCCAATCATTTTTGATATATAATTTAATCAATGGTTAAATAATTCTAGGGCTAATAATTTTAAAAATTATGCTATATTTCATTATTTTGATCCACTTTTTAGGATTAAAGTAGAAAAATTACTTAAGTATTTTTTTAAATTATTAAAGTTTATCTTAACTAAATAAGTCTATATTTTATCGTATTTCAAATAAAAATAATAGATCATAAGATAAGTTAAATAATGTTAACGATAAACAATTTATTTTATTTTTTTTGTTAATCTAAGTAAATAGAAGATAATATTTTATAGGTTTTAAGACAATGTTTAAAAAAATTAAAGCCGTTTTAACAAAGGATTTATTTAGCACCGATGATAGTTTATCGGACTCTAGCAATAAAGAAAATGTTCCCGAAAGTGCCATAGTTAATCATAATCAATTACTGTCTGAGATAAAAATATTAAGTTCCATCGCTAAAACTTTAGATAGTGATTCTTTTACTCAATCAGATTTTCTTTTTTATTTAGATATTCGGGCTTCTTTTGCTCAAAATAATGGAGCGTATGAGGGGTTAGAAAATAGTGCTGAATTGTTAAGAGTTGCGATCGCAGCTCAATCAATATTTTTAAAAATTGAACAAACAGAATTACGCTACCGTAGTTTAAAACAACAGGAATATTATAATTATGTATTACAAATATTGACTGAGGAATTTTCTGAATTAGAAAAAGAAGAAGAGGAAGATAATGGCATTTTAATAGCTAAAAAAAAGGCTACTTCAAAAAAAGTATATTCCCCCGAAGCATTTAAAGATAAGTTAGATCAAAAACTAGCAGAAATTAATTCCACGGTTAAAAGTGAAGAAGGAAAAACTGCCCTTAATGATTATGCTGAATCTGTCAAGCAACTGGCTACAAAAAATGATATTGGATTACGATTATTATATTTATTTAAGAGAACAGATATTAAAGATTTAAGTATTTTAAGGGTATTATCAGATATGGTAAATTACTTACAATCTAAAGATTTAAGAAAAACCAATGCGGTTGTAGATTTAGTGAGAAAAAATCAAGAAATTTTCATCCAAGTAACTCGAATTATTGGTTTACCAAAAAGTAAAGAAACATTAGAAAATTATGCTTTAATTTTGCAATATTTAGGATTGAGTAAAAAGCATGAAAAAAATTCAGAACAGTTTTTCCGGCTCATAGAAGTTATGCAACAATGGGTTACTTTATATAATACCATTGAAGATCATCGCTCCCAATATCCCGCTAAAGAATATAATCTTCCTCCAGAATATAAAAAAGAAATTATGGGTGTTGATATTTACCGTAAGTATGAAAAGTATATTGATATTTTTAAATAAATAGAGTATTTTAAAAAAATTGATTAATTAAGGTGCGCTTTTAAAAAAAATATTAATATTCATTAATTATGAACTATCAAGTTTTCTATATGACTTATGGAATTTATTATCTTGTTATAAAAAATTACTTAATCAAAGTAAATTTTTTAGTTTATTTTTATTGATAGATTGAGTATTATTTACAATAATCATTTATTTCATTTATAACCTCATTTTGTTGGCTGAATAAATTAATTATTTTTTGTTGATAAAATATACCTTCGTCTTGATTTTTAGTTTGATAAGCATCGATAAATTTTCGAGTATTTTCGCCATACTCCTGATATATTTGAGATAACTTTAAACTATATCTTTGTAAGTTGTTATCCTCAAAAGTTTGCTCATTAATTATCTTGCTCGTTAATTCAAAAGTTGTAGCGGTATCGAGTATCATTTCTAAATCATTATCATTTAAGGTACTAATTTTTTCCTCAAGGGGCAAAATAATTTTAACTAATTGACGACAACTAGAAATCCTTGCATCAGCACAACTAATGACAAATAAGTATAAAAAAAGTGTCATTAATGTATGCTTACAAATATTAATTATCACTACTTTTTTCACCTATAATAATACGAGCTAAATATATTTTTTCCTCTATACTACTACAAATGTTGTCATTATTAATAATGTTTTCACTTAGGGCAATTATATCTTGATATAATCCTTGAGAATAAGCCACGCTAATTAAACTAGCAATAGACCAATAATCTTTGGGCTTTATTTTTAGTGATTGTTGATAATTTTTTTTTGCTAAATCTAACTGATTTAATTTTTGGCGACATTGCCCACAACGATAATAACACCAATAATCATTCGGTCGAATATTGAGGGCTTGTTGAAAAAAATCTAGGGCTTGAAGGTATTTTTTTTGATAAAAGTAGGCTTTTCCTAAACGATAGATAACCCAATAATCTGAGGGATTATTTTCTAACGCTACTTGTAAAAAATCAATGGCCTTTTGGTGATTACCTATTTTTTCTTGGAGGATATAACCTGCACTATACCAAGCCCAATAGTTATTTTTATCAATATTACAGGCTTGATGAAAACTGTTGACGGCTTGAGTGTATCGCCCTAATTCTTCTGATACCTTGCCATGGTAATACCATGAGAAATAGTCATGGGGATAATATTCTAGTGCTTTTTCATAACAGAATAGTGCATCATGTAATTTATTGTGCGATCGCAACATATTCCCCTGATTATACCAACCGTGATAATTATCAGGACGACATTCTAGGGTGCGATAAATACCATTTTGTTCAACCATAACCCGTAGAAATAAAATTAAAACACCTTACAGCTTTTAGTTTACCCTAGTATAGAAAGAATTATTAACAAGAAAGAATGACCAACCATAAAAAAGTTGTTTTTTGTGCTTCAGATTTAGAAGAAAAATATTATCGTGGCATTGGTTTTTATGCCCAATCAGTAATCAAAACAACCAAAAAATTAGGCTATACTAACTATCTTTTAACCAGTGCAAAAAGTAATCAAATAAACAATTTACAACAACTAAATATTTTAAGAAAATTAGATGATCCCATAGAACCATCCTTACGTAAAATAATATTAGATTATCTTTCCACATTTATTGGTAAAAAACAATCAAAAGAAGTCAATCAAGTAGCAAGTAGTTATTATAACAACAATAAATTAAACTACTTATCCGCCGTAGATGGATATATTAATCAAACCTCCATTTATAAAACCATCAATCTTCATGCCGTCTTATCCAATAAACCCTTCGATTTAGAAACAAAACAAGCGGATATACTCTTTACCGCCGCCCCTTCCCCAGTAAAAAACAAATATAAAAACGGTTTAACAATTCAAACCATCCATGATTTAATTCCCCTTGTCACCTTATACCATCCCCCCGCCATTCGTTTTAACTCCCTTTTTTATAAAAACGTTTTAGGGGCGCTCGAATATTCCGACTTAATTCTAACTATTTCCGAATTTTCTAAACAAGAAATATTACAAACATTTCCCCAATCAAAATACGAAGACAAAATTAAAGTAATATATCAACCCATTCCCATTGATGAAGAAGATAAAAAAGTAGCTGAAAATCAGATTTTTAATGAAGGTATTTTAAACAAATACAAACTAGAAAAACAGAACTATATATTATACGTTGGTGCATTGGAAATGAGAAAAAATATTGATCTTCTTATTGATGCTTATAGTGCCATAAAAGATAAAATAAAAATGCCTTTAATTTTAGTAGGCTCTTTAGGTTATGGAAAAGAAACATTCATCGAAAAAATAGACATTAATCCCGACACAAAAAATGTCCGTATTACCAAAAGAAATTATGCTTCCGTCAGACATATAGGCTACGTGAATGACTTAGAAAAACTAATATTACTACGCAATGCTAATTGTTTTGTATTTCCTTCCTTATATGAAGGTTTTGGCTTACCCTCCCTTGAAGCCATGGCCATGGGATGTCCTGTGTTAACCTCGAAAATATCAGCTATCCCCGAAGCCTGTCAAGATGCAGCCTTATATGTCAATCCTAATAGTATTCCCGAAATTGCTGAAGGTATCTTAGAAATGGTTAATAATAATAGTCTGCGAGAAGAATTGATTGCCAAAGGAGAAAAACTAAGTAGTCAATATACCTTTGATAATTATCAATCGCAAATTGCTACAATTTTATCTAATACTTAATAGTACTAAATCCGTGAACTAAAATATTGATATTGCTAATTTGTCAGTGATCAAGCGGACTTGATATTAAATATAAAATACAAAAGCAATCACCCCCAATAAAAAGATGATTGCTAAGTTAAATATTCAATGGAAAACTTGATTAACGGGTGGGTAATACTCCGAGGGTAACATTAAGACTAACTTCTTCTGTGTTGCGTTTTAACCTGAGCTCTAAATCATTACCCACACGACTCGAAGCAACGGCTTTTTGTACTGCTTCGGCATCAGTGACGCTCTCAGGGCCAATACCTGTAATAATATCCCCTGGTTGTAAACCAGCTCTAGCCCCGGGGGAATTGGGGGCAACTTGTACTACTAAAACTCCACGTTCATCCCCTGATAGTCTAAAGCCTTGGCTTTCGATTCTTTGGCGATTTTGAGGGGTAATGGAAACCATGGAAATTCCAATGTAAGGATGTTCGACTCTACCATCGGTAATTAGTTGTTCGGCAATTTCGGCAGCTCGGTTGATGGGAATGGCAAAGCCTAAACCCTGAGCATTACGAATAATAGCGGTGTTGATGGCAATTACTTCCCCTTGGGCGTTTAATAGGGGGCCACCTGAGTTACCCGGGTTGATGGCGGCATCGGTTTGGATAAAGTCAAGGCGTTTATCTCCTACACCAATTTGGGCGCTCGATCGCCCCGTAGCACTTATAATACCCGTAGTAACAGTATTATCTAATCCAAGGGGGTTACCAATGGCGATCGCCCATTCCCCAATAATTAAATCATCAGAATTACCTAACCTTGCCACGGGCAAATTATCCGCATCCACCTCAATAACAGCCAAATCCGTCAGGGCATCAGTACCTAAAACCTGCCCTTCTAAAACCCGTCCATCCTTAAGACTAACGGAAACCTCAGAAGCCCCCTCCACCACATGGGCATTAGTCAAAATTTTACCATCGGCGCTGATAATAAAGCCAGAGCCAGTGCCTTCCCTTGTTTCCTCCTCAGGAATATTGGGAATTTGATCCCCAAAAAATCTACGGAAAAAAGGATCATTAAAAATAGGTGGAACTTGTGTACTAACAGTACGAGAAGCATTAATTCTAACCACCGCCGGCCCTACCTCTTGCACCACCTCCGCCACAAAGTTTACATTGCCATTGCGATTCATTTCAGGAATCCTAGCAACAGGGGAAGGATTATTACTTTCTTGAAGGTTATTACTTTCTTCGCTAGAAGAAAAGGGTAGGGTAAAGGCAGATGTTTGGGAAATATTTGTTAACGAACTAACCCCCATTCCAATTCCTAAACCAACTACCAATAAGGATGTACCTGCGCTTAATTTAGATAATAAAGATTTTTTACTCATAATATATTACCTTTCATTGATTATTTACTTTTACTAATAATTATAGATTTTTAGAAATATGGTTTGGGGGAAGTCAGCTTAAAGTGCGAAGGAGATAAAGAGGAAAACCTTTTTAAGCTGACTAAATTTAGTATAAACAGTGTCTATGACTTTCCTATGAACCTGAGATGAACTTTTGTTGAACTTTAGCGATAAAAGGTGGGGAGTAGGGGTGGTGGGGAGATGAGGAGTAGGGGAGTAAGGTTGATAATAGTTCAATTTATTGAACGATAAACTGTTAGCCTTGTAATTCATTGCAAGGCAAATAATGATATATTTTCAAAATCGAATTTTGTATTAGGTCATAATTTATTAATTTTCCATTGTTAACACCTTCATTGACGATGGTTTTCCCGTCTCTATTTCCAGCTAACCGCAGGAATATCGGCTTTTACTTCCCCCCCAAGGTTAAAGGCCTTATGGACTGCTTTGAGGGCTTGTATGCCTTGCTCTTGGGATACCACACAACTTATTTTAATTTCCGAGGTGGTAATCATGGAAATGTTAATTTTTTCTTGGGCAAGGGCGGCAAAAAATTGGGCGGCAATACCAGGATGTCCTACCATGCCAGAACCGACAATACTTACTTTGGCAATGTTATCATCGATCGCCACTTGGCGGAATTTAAGACTATCTTGTAATTGATTAATCGCTTCGGCTGCCTGATGGGCATCAGATTGGGCAACAGTAAAGGCAATATCGCGCATGGGTACACCATCGACTAAACGACAACGTTGGGATTGAATAATCATATCAACACTGATGTTTTCTTCGGCAAGGGTAGTAAAAATTTTCGCCGCCATACCGGGTATATCTGGCACATAGAGGATGGCGATTTGAGCTTGATTTTTATCCAGGGCAACCCCCCTCACAGGCACGAGGTGACTTTGTTCTGTTTTTTCCTCGCTGTAGGTAATATTAGAACTATCGATGTTGAAAGTATTACACAAAGAAGCGATCGCCCGATCGCACTCATCCTGATTAACAATACAACTAACCTTCACCTCCGAGGTAGAAATCATTTGAATATTAACTCTCGCATCCGCCAAAGCCCTAAACATCTGTGCGGCAATACCAGGGCGGCCAATCATTCCAGCCCCTGCGATGGCGATTTTAGCAATTTTCTGTTCTACTAAAATATCCGTCGTACCGTTTTCATCTAGTATAGGGGCGATCGCATTTGCCACCGCCTCCGCGTGGGGTAACATTCCCTTAACCACCGTAAAAGCAATATCATTACTATTACCCTCATGGATAGACTGAATAATTAAATCTACATCCACATCCTGACGGGCAATTTCCCCGAATAGTTTTGCAGCTACCCCAGGGCGATCGGCAACCCTCAACAGAGCAATCTTAGCTTGATCCGAGTCAAATTGTACCGCATCCACCGCCTTAGTGATTTCCAACCCAATCAAAGAACGTCCCTGATTAGGGGGAGAAATTACCCTCGTACCAAGATCATCCGTCCAACTAGATTTAACCACCAAAGGCATCCCAAAATTACGAGCAATTTCCACCGCCCGAGGATGTAACACCTTTGCCCCCAAACTCGCCAACTCCAGCATCTCATCACTGGTAATCTCCGATAATAACTGAGCCTCAGGGACAATTCTAGGGTCAGTGGTCAAAATACCAGGCACATCCGTATAAATTTCGCAACAGTCCGCCCCAATGGCCACCGCCAAGGCCACCGCTGAAGTATCAGAGCCCCCCCTACCGAGGGTGGTAATCTCCAATTCCTGAAGGTTACTAATACCCTGAAAACCTGCCACTACAATTACTTTTCCTTCCGCTAAATGCTTATTAACCCTTTCGGTTTTAATTTCCAAAATTCTCGCCTTGCTATGATGAGCTTCCGTGACAATACCCACTTGCGCCCCCGTCAAAGAAATGGCAGGTTGTCCCATTTCCTGCAACGCCATACTAAGTAAAGAGATGGAAACCTGTTCCCCCGTAGAAAGTAACATATCCATTTCTCGACGACAAGGATTACTCGAAATTTCCTGCGCTAACTTAACCAAACTATCTGTCGTCTTACCCATGGCGGAAACAACTACCACAACCTGATTACCTTCTTTAACGGTTGCACAAATCCGCTTACTAACTTCTTTGATTCTCTCCGTAGAGCCTACAGAACTACCACCATATTTTTGGACAATTAGCGCCATATCTTCAACTAAATTTCGATTTCATCACAACAGCAATAACTAATTAATATTAACCTAGATCTTCTTTGTATGCTATTTTCCCAGAACCTTCAAACCATAAGTTAATTTTTTTTGCAATTTCAGGAGATCGCACAAAATCAGCTAAAATAGAATGTTCACAATCAAATTAACCACTTAACACTATGACTGGAAAAGTAATAGATAGTGGTGCTAACGGTTTACTATTAGTATTACTGCCTTTCGCTCTTGTAACCATGGTGGTTTTTGTCGCCTGGCCCCTGATTGTGGGAGCTTTTGCTCTTGCGTTGGGGTGGAAGCTATGGCAAACCTACCAATGGCAACAACTATCTGCACAAATTGATCCTTTATTTAATCAATTAGTAAACGTCAACCAAGGATGTTTAACTATATTGGATTTATCTACAAAAACAGGTTTGAGCGCTCGTATATCTAAATGGTATTTAGATCGTAAAAAAGAAGAATATGGAGCGGTAAAAAGACTTTATGATGGTCAAGGAGTAGTTTATTATTTTCTAAGCGCGAATACTTTGGGCAGTATTCTTGATGAGAGTGAAGCCGAATCTGCACCAAAAACCAATTTAATCCCTTCATCCGATGCTTATTCTTCCCAGAAGGATAGCAGCAACGTAACTCAAACTCCTGCCCCATCTACAGGGGTTGTTGATACTGCGGTTGTGCAAGATAATTCATCAACCGTTCAAGAATCTGTTCATGATACCAATGACGACAATATGTCGGAAAATGATAATCCTCCCTCAGTAGCCCCCCCAGAGGAGATAAAATCTGATTTAGGAGAGGTTATTAAAACTTCTACTATGGTTTTAAATCAAACGGAATTAGCTAAACGATTAGAGGTTAGCCCTAGCACTGTGGGTAAGAGAAAGTTAGATGATGATTTTGGGATTTGGAGTCAAAGTCGAGATCCTGACGGCATTCCATGGATTTATAAGGAGGAGGAGAAGGAGTTTATCCCCAGAGAATCTTAATTTTTAAACTTGTTTACAATTACAGGGGAGAAATTAGATAGTTTTTCCTCGTCTTTATTTTGATAACAAGGGGGTCAAACCCCTTATACTCACTTGGGTTTGGAATAAAGTTTTAGATTAAAAAATTTACAAACACTGTATGTTAATTAATTTTCTGGTATTTCGTTCCATCAAGGAATTAACAGAGGCTGGTGGTATTTTAAACCTGTAACCTGCAACCTGTACGGACGTAGCATGTTACGTCCCCTACCATGCTGACAAATCCCGAACTGAGGTTAAAATAAATAAACTCCCATCTCCACCCCTACCAATTCTTAAATTTTCATCAATGTAGCTGATAGTTAAACTAGGGATTCTACCCTGAGGGTTACGGGCATCAAATGTTTTAACAGGATCTAGCATGGGTGTTTTAAATCCTGCTATTTTTTGGATGGACACATATCTTTTTTCAAAATTAACATTAATAGTGTCCGTCGGTAAAATTTGCGTTGATTCAATTTTGGGAGTAAAACTAGCGGTAACTTTCACATAACCATTAATCATTTTAGAACTATGTTCGACAAAGGCAATATTAAAAAAAGATACCTCTTGAACATTGATGATTTGATACACTTTTCTGAGTTTAAATCCTAAGGGAAGTTTATTTAATGAACGAATTTCCCTAGCGCTAGAGTATTGTAATTGCCAGATGCCGTCGAGGAGATTGGTGGCAAATTGTAGGGGATTGGGGAAGGGGTTGAGAGTTTCCAGATTTTTGGTTAATTCATCGATGGTTTGAGCTTCCCTAGGGTTAATCATGGTGTCGGTGATGGGATACTCGGGGTTAACATCGATTTTAATGGCGGTATTTTTGATAGTTGAAAGCAGTTTTTCTTTGAGTTTTAGACGACTATTGATCATTTAATTTAATGGGAAAAATTAGATTAGATATTGATAGAAAAATTTTGGGTACTATAAGCAATAACTAGAAAGGCTATAATATTGATAGTTTAAGTCTTTTTCCTCCTATGCTACAACTAATGGAAGATTTTTGAGCGTCTTAAAATGAGTAATAATGCGGTTATTCTTAATTCCCGTTATCAGCTTCTCAATAAATTGGGAGAGGGTGGATTTGGGGTAGTTTATTTAGCAAAGGATAAGGAAAGTAATCGGGAGTGTGTGGTTAAACAACTTCATTCTGATCTTGAAAATGCGGACGTTGTCAAGCGTTTATTTTTTGAAGAAATGAAGATTTTAGAAAAGCTCGATCATCCTCAAATTCCCCGTCTGATTGATTTTTATGATGATGGTGAGGATTGTTTTTTGGTGCAGGAGTATATTAGAGGGGAAACGATTAAATTTGAACTAAAGGGCGATCGCCCCTGGAGCGAAACAAAAATACTAAATTTTTTAGAACAAGGGCTACAAATCCTTGATTATATCCACCGTCGGGGAGTAATCCATCGAGACATAAAACCCGATAATTTTATTCGTCGTCAAGATAGTCAAGAAATAGTTTTAATTGACTTTGGGGCAGTAAAAAATTTTAATGTCGAACAAAGCCACATTATTAATCCTACCGTTGCCATTGGCACTCACGGCTATATGCCCAGCGAACAAGCAAGGGGAAAACCTCGTAAAAACAGCGACATCTACAGCTTAGGAATTATCGCCATTCAAGCCCTTACCGGGAAAAATCCCATTAGTTTTAAAGAAGATGAACAAAGCGGAGAAATTATCTGGCGACCATATGCCGATATTCATTCCTATTTAGGGGATATTTTAACCCAAATGGTACGCGCTGACTATACCAAGCGCTATCACTCCGCAGACATCGTATTACAAGATCTTGAAAAATATATCCGTTGGCGAGAAACCCTCAAAAATACGGAAGTCAACCCCATACCCAAAGACGTGGTAGATGTTCATTACCACCATCAACCCCTTACCCTCACTCAAAATCCCCCCATACTCAAAACCATTACTTCTCCTCGCCCTTGGAGTATCGCTTTTTTACTATTTTTCTTAGTGGGTATGTTGGGGGGAGGTTTTTTTTATTATGATAGTCGTCGTGTAGAAGCTACCATCGCCCAATTAGAAACCTCGAAAGTCAATCAAAACTTTAAAAATTGTATTCAATTAACCCAGTCTCCCAGAGCAAAAAATATTGCGCCCCATCTTCTTGAGCAATACATCGGCGAATGTCGTCTTGAGTATGCCAAACAACAAGCCAACCTAGAAGATTATCAAGGGGCGATCGCCACTGCCCAACAAATTCCCCCCCACAATTCACACTACCCAGAAGCCACAAACCTAATAGAAGAATGGCATCAAGCCCATCAAAGAAAAAATGTTGACTGCCCCCCCGACGTATTATGTATCTGCCCCGGGCCCCTATGCCCCAACTAAAATCCCATCGCCTTAAAGCATTTAAAAAGCATTTAAGGTAAAATAATAGGGATGTCAGGACATATAAAATAACAACCTGTCAAACAACTAAAAGTGTCGTTTATTGTCAAGAATTATCAACATCAATAATGAAGCATACCATTTCTGTCCTAGTAGAAGATGAAGCAGGAGTATTAACCAGAATAGCAGGATTATTTGCCAGACGTGGTTTTAACATAGAAAGTCTAGCAGTAGGCCCCACCGAACAAGTCGGAGTATCAAGAATTATCATGGTAGTGCCGGGAGATGACGACACCATCGAACAACTAACCAAACAACTCCACAAATTAATCAACGTCATCAAAGTTACTGACATAACCAAAATTCCCTGTGTAGAAAGAGAATTAATGTTAGTCAAAGTTAGCACCAACAGCGCCAACAGAGGTGAACTACTACAAGTTGCCCAAGTATTTAGAGCCAGAGTAGTAGATATAGCAGAAGATAGCTTAACCCTAGAAGTAGTAGGAGATCCGGGCAAAATGGTAGCCATCATTTCCATGGTAAGTAAATTTGGCATCAAAGAAATTTCTCGCACAGGGAAAATTGCTCTCACAAGGGAATCAGGGGTAAATACAGAGTATTTAAAATCATTAGAAACAAAAGTTTAATCAATGCTGACTCTCCTACTCGTTGTTGTCATAGTCTTACTAGGGTCGGCATTTTGTTCCCTTACTGAAACAGTATTATTATCCGTATCCGAAATTAGGGTAAAACAATGGGCCCAATCAAAAAAAGCCCCTGCCCTAGCCCTATTAAAAATTAAACAAAAAATTAACCGTCCTATCGCTAGTATAGTAATCTTAAACAATATTTTTAATATTGTCGGTAGTATCATTATCGGTGGCACCGTAACCCAAGAACTAGGCGATAAATGGTTAGGTTTATTTTCAGGACTTTTAACCTTCCTCATCATTATCTTTGGGGAAATCTTACCTAAAACCCTAGGACAAAGATATGCTGAACCATTATCCCTATCTTTAGCCATACCTGTCAAATACATTACCTTCATTCTCACCCCCATTGTTTGGGTATTAGAAAAAGTTACTCAACCCTTAACAAAAGGGCAGGTTTTACCCACCACCAACGAAACAGAAATCAGATTTTTAACCCGCATCGGTAAAACAGAAGGAGTAATCGAACCTGATGAAGCGGAAATGATACATCGAGTTTTTCATCTCAATGATTTATCGGCATCGGATTTAATGACTCCTCGAATTTTATTGACTTACGTTAAAGGAGATTTAACACTAGGAGAATGCCAAGATTTTATTATTAATTCAGAACATACCCGCATTTTAATCATTGATGACACCATTGATAATGTCATCGGTACGGCTTTAAAACAAGAGCTTTTGACGGCAATTATTGAGGGTAAAAAAGATCAAACCATTGCCCAGTTAGCGCGCCCGGCAAATTTTGTTCCTGAAACCATGAGGGCTGATTATTTGCTCAAAAAATTCCAGAATATCAGACAACATTTAGTGGTGGTAATTGATGAATATGGAGGGGTTGCGGGGGTTGTTTCCTTAGAGGATGTGTTGGAGGTGTTGACAGGGGATATTGTGGATGAAACGGATAAAACTATTAATTTACAGGAAATCGCTCGGAAGAAAAGAGAGCGATTATTAGTTTCTAAGGGGTTAATGGATAGTTAGATTTTATATAAGGTATATTTTAAGCTGAGTTAAGGATACAATTTTTAGGGTATTGCTGATTTTGAGTATGAAGCATTATGAAATTACAGTAAATGTATAGTATTAAAACTATTATTACTATTGCCCATTCCCTATTGCCAAACTAAACTAAAAATCATACCTTAATTCACCAACGCCATTTTTAGTATTGCAATGAAACAATGGATAATTAATAAACTACGACCTGTAACCTGTCAAAAAAGGACGTAACATAACATTACGCCCTAACATAATTTCAAAATTGAACAAGAGGGTTAAACCCCGTCAACAAAATATTTTTATGATCAAGATAGCTTATACATCATAGTATAAAGCGAACTCATAGGGGTGAGGACGAAGACGTAAGGGGTTAACCTCATTATCTAATTTGTACTCGATCCAATTTTCGATAAATTCCATGGTGAATACACCACTATCAATCAAGAAAGCATGATCTTTTTCCAAGGCTTCGAGCGCACCTTCTAAAGATGCAGGAGTGGAAGGAATTTTACTCAACTCCTCGGGGGATAAATCATAAATATCCACATCCAAAGGCTCTCCAGGGTGAATTTTATTCTTGATACCATCAATCCCTGCACAAAGCATCGCCGCAAAAGCAAGATAAGGGTTACTGGTAGCGTCAGGACAACGGAATTCTAAACGCTTGGCTTTGGGGTTATCTCCTGATAAAGGAATACGCACAGAAGCAGAGCGGTTTCCTTGGGAATAAGCCAAGTTTACAGGGGCTTCAAAACCCGGTACAAGACGTTTATAAGAGTTGGTGGTGGGGTTAGTAAAAGCAAGTAAAGCGGGAGCGTGTTTGAGGATACCACCGATGTAGTAGAGAGCCATTTCGCTCAATCCTGCATATTGATCCCCTGCAAATAAGGGTTTGCCCTCATTCCAGATAGATTGGTGGGTGTGCATCCCAGAACCATTATCATTAAATAAAGGTTTGGGCATGAAAGTGGCACTCTTACCATATTTTTTGGCTACGTTCTTGATAACATATTTATAGGTCATCAAATGGTCAGCCGCTTCTACTAAAGTACCAAATTTGAAACCTAATTCATTTTGTCCCCCAGTGGCCACTTCGTGATGGTGTTTTTCGATGGGTACACCACAATCAGCCATGGTTAATAACATTTCGGTACGAATGTCTTGCATGGTGTCGGTAGGTGCTACGGGGAAATATCCCTGTTTGTAACCTGGTTTATAACCTAAGTTGCCCCCTTCTTCTTCCCTACCAGAGTTCCAGCGCCCTTCTACGCTATCTACATAGTAGTAACCTTTATTTTCGGTTTGGTCAAATCTAACGTCGTCAAAGAGGAAAAATTCTGCTTCAGGCCCAAAGTAAGCGGTATCACCCAAACCAGTGGAAGCAAGGTAATCCAAGGCTTTGTAAGCAATACTGCGAGGATCTCTGGAGTACCATTCCCCCGTGCGAGGTTCTTTGATACGGCAAATCATGCTCAGGGTAGGTTCTTTGTAAAAAGGATCGATCCATGCGGTGTTTGGATCGGGTACCATGGCCATATCGGAGTCATTAATGGCTTTCCAACCACGAATACTGGAACCGTCAAAGGGTACACCGTCGGTGAAGGCGGTTTCGTCTATTTGATCATAATAAAATGTGCAGTGTTGCCATGTGCCGGGTAGATCGATGAATTTGAGATCGATCATTTTGATCCCATTGTCTTTGATCATTTGTAAGACTTCTTGGGGGGTTTTAGCCATTAATAAATTCTCCTAATAATTTTCTGTGAAAAATCCTTCTCAAGGGTATTATCCTAAGTATTCTCTTGATTTTGTTTTGTAACTTTTTATACCAAGTAATTAGAAAAAGTAACCAATATTAACCTGATTGTTATAAAGATTAATGTTAAGAGTCGTTTACTTCAGGGATTAAAACCTATTATTTTTCAAGGATTCTAAACTATAATTTATTTTTTTATTTTTTTCAATGATTTGTTTATACTAAATCCCGTTGTAATAATATATTAATTAGGGCGGGGAACAGGGAATAGGGAACGGGGAACAGTTTTTCAAGGTTTATAGTTGTAGATTGATAGGCTAATCATCTCTATTTTAAATTAACCGATAGGTATATTACTTAAGAAGGATTTGTTTATACTTTTTTTGATTGAGCTGATGGTGTTAATTTTAAGATAAATTATGATCTAAACGGTGGGTTTGCCCCCTAAATCCCCCAATTCACTGGGGGGGTTATTAATAAAATTTTCTCATGGGGGCAGGGAATAGGCTGATTCGACTACGCTTATCAACCGGGCAATGGGCAATGGAGAATACCGATATTTTATAATTAATCAATGATCCCCAGACCTTGATATTATTTGCTTACGGCGGAGGTTAAAATTTCGTTGCCTGTTTTGGTAACTAATACATCATCTTCAATTCTTACGCCAATACCTTTCCAATGGTCGGGAATTTCGGGTTGTCCTTCGGCGGGGGTAATGTAGGGGGAGATATAGATGCCTGGTTCGACGGTGAGGACGTTTCCTGCTTGGAGGGTTTGCCAGGTGACTTTATCTAGTTTATAGTTACCTACATCATGGACATCTAAGCCTAACCAATGCCCTGTGCGGTGCATATAGAAGGGTTGATATTTTTTCTCTTTGATGATTTCTTCGGTGTCTCCTTGTAGCAGTTTTAGTTCTTTTAGGCCTTCTACTAATACTTCTACGGCGGTGTCATGGTATTGGTTGTAGGTGTTTCCCGGTTGTACCTGTGCGATCGCCTTTAGTTGTGCTTCTAAGACTAAATCATAGATGGCTTTTTGCTCGGGGGTAAAATTTCCAGAAACAGGAAAAGTGCGGGTAATATCACCGTTATAGTAGCCAAAACTGGCCCCTGCATCGATGAGTAATAAATCTCCTTCCTCCATACGGCGATTATTTTCAATGTAGTGTAATACACAGGCATTAGCCCCCGAAGCAACGATGGAAGGATAGGCAGGGCCTTCACAACCAAGGGATTTAAAAATATATTCAATTTCCCCTTGAACTTCATACTCATAACGACCTGGGGTGGCAAATTCTTGGGCTTTGATATGGGCTTTGGCGGAGATAGAAGCGGCTTTGCGTAACATTTCAATTTCCGTGGCACTTTTAACCATGCGCAAGGGGTGCAAAATATAGTTAGAATCTTCTAGCGCCCTCGGGCCATAACCATTACGGGGATAACTCCCCACCAACTTTTGCCAATGGTTAAGGATTTTTTGGTTAAATTCTTGATCCCTTCCTAAATGATAGTAAATGCGATCGCCCGTAACCAAATATTGCGATAACTTCTCATCCAATTGCTCAATGGAAAAAACCGCATCCGCCCCATAATTTTCCTTCGCACCTTCTACCCCAGCACGATAACCCGTCCAAATTTCCTTAGCTAAATCCTTCGGTTGTACAAATAAAATAAAACGATGCTCATCGTGGTTAGGGGCTAAAATTGCCACCGCCTCAGGCTCATTAAACCCCGTCAAATAGAAAAAGTCGCTATCTTGACGATAAACATATTCCACATCATTGTGCATTACCGCCATGGGGGCGCTACGAAAAACCGCAACTCCTTTCCCCATTTTCGACATTAACAATTCACGGCGTTGAGCGTATTCTTGTTGAGCAATCATCATCGATTCTTTGTAAAGAAAGATTAAGGTTAATTACTGTATTTTAACATCTAGGTTACAGGTGTTAATAATTGAGAATGGATAATGGATAATTAATTATTTTGCCCATTGCCTATTCCCTGCTTTCAACAAAAAATTTTTAGAGTAAATACCCCCACACGCCCCATCACCGTAGCGCAACGGTGGAACGTTTACCAAAAAGAATAGTACCCAAACGAATCATGGTGGCCCCGGCTTCAATGGCTAAGGGATAATCCCCCGACATTCCCATGGATAATTGATCAAAATCTGAGCCAAAATGGGGTTTTAATTCATCAGCTAAACTTTTGACATCCTTAAAAGCCTGTAGGGTTTCATCCTTTGATAATCCTAGGGGTAAAATTGCCATTAAACCTCGTAATCGCAACGAATCAAGTTGTTTAATAGCTTCCACATCCTGCCATAATTGTTCCACATTCCAACCGTATTTAGATTCATCGGGTAATATTTTCACCTGTAAACATACTTGGGGTAAGTTTTTAATTGTTTGTTGAGAAAAGGCTTCTTGGGCTAAACGGTTAATCCTTTGGGCAATTTTTAAGCTATCAATGGAATGAATCCAGGGGAAAGATTCGACGGCTTTTTTTGCTTTGTTACTTTGTAGATGCCCAATAAAATGCCAACAAATATCATCTAAGTCTTTTAATTGTTCTTGTTTTTCTAGGGCTTCTTGTAGTTTGTTTTCTGCAAAGTCACGGATACCCCCATCATAAGCCATCCTGATCGTTTCTGAGGGCATAGTTTTGCTCACTGCGATTAAGCGGACATCATTAGGTATATTGTTCCTAATTTTTTCTATTTGGGGAATCATTAAGGAAATTTTTTTGTTTCTATATTCCGTCGTCAAAAAACGGCTTTACATCTTTATATTTTAGCTATTCTTGAGGTTAAGCCCTCCTAACCTATACTGCCCCCTGGAAAATTGCCACTTCAAGTTTATTTATCATGGTGGCTACTTAGATGTTTTCTGAATGCTACAGGGGAAAATGTAATAAAATATAACTTTGAAATTATCTGTAATATGGTCGGTGTAAATGTTTTATAATTCTTTAATTGTAGCAGGTGCGATCGCCCTTATTTCCATTTTAGTGGTGGAAATAGTTAGGGATTTGTATCATTTCCTTGCCCATGTGTGGCAACCTTTGTATCGTCTCCACGGTTGGCATCATCGTATTTTTAAACCTGATTTGTCGGTAAAAAGCGAGGAAATCTATCGTCAAGCTAACTGGTATAATGATTTACCAGAATCCCTTGTTATGCTTATTTTTGGGGTCATTTTTGCCCAAGTAGTTATCATTAATGGGATAGTGTCCGAAAATTATCAATGGTTGGCATGGACGGGGTGTGTTTATACTATAACCTATAGTTTAGGGGCGATCGCCCGGGGCTTGGGCATACCTTACGCTGATGCCATCACCGATGTTACCCACCGTCAAGGAGAATTTCAAAGTTTACCAGGTAACCTATTCGTAAATCGTACTTACCATTGGCGACACCATTTCGACGATCAAGATGCTTATTTTTGTGGCACACTTACCCTCGTAGATAGAATTATGGGCACTGCACTTTCACTTAAGGGAAAAAAAATTGCCGTCACGGGTGCTAGTGGCACTCTGGGGGAGGCTTTGATGACTCAGTTACATCAAAAAGGGGCAAAGGTAACTGCCCTTACTTCCAAACCTCAAGAATTATCTATCATGGTAGATAATCAGCCTATCCCCATTAATACCCTTACTTGGGCAGTGGGTAGAGAAGAAGAATTAAAAGAACTTTTCGAGAAAATTGATATACTCATTATTAACCATGGTATCAATGTTCATGGTGATAAAAGTCCTGGGGCGATCGCCACTTCCTACCAAGTTAACACCTTTTCAGGTATTAAAATGATGGAATTATTCTTGGAAACAGTGCAAACCAATCGCCAAAAAGCCACCAAGGAAATCTGGGTAAATACCTCCGAAGCCGAAGTAAACCCAGCCTTTAGCCCCCTTTATGAATTAAGTAAACGCACCATGGGCGACATTGTCACCCTAAGACGCACCAACGCCCCCTGCGTCATCAGAAAACTAATTTTAGGCCCTTTTAAAAGTAACCTTAACCCCATCGGGGTAATGTCAGCGCCTTGGGTAGCCAAACAAATCGTTAGCCTTGCCCAAAGAGACTTCCGAGACATCATCGTCACCATCAACCCCATCACCTATATTTTCTTTCCCATCAAAGAATTTACTCAAACCGTTTACTTTAAACTATTTACCAAATAATCAACCATGGGCATCGACTACTTACCATCCCTACGGGAAAACTACCTTAAAGGAGGATTACTCGAAAAAGACATCCTCCCTAATCCCTTCCAACAATTTCACCTCTGGTTAGAAGAAGCCATCAACGCTCAACAAAAAGAGCCTAACGCCATGACTATTGCTACCATCAATAAAGATGGTAAACCCAGCGCCAGAATAGTTTTACTCAAAAATCTGGATGAGCGTGGTTTTGTTTTTTTTACTAACTATGACAGCCAAAAAGGGCAAGATTTAACCGCTAATCCCTATGCTTCCCTTGTGTTTTGGTGGGGAGAATTAGAAAGACAAGTAAGGGTAGAAGGGGAGGTAGAAAAAATTACCCCTGCTGAATCCGATGAATATTTTAATGTGCGCCCCCAAGGCTCAAAATTAGGTGCTTGGGCATCTCCCCAAAGTCAGGTAATCCCTAATCGTGAGGTATTAGATAACAACCTAAAAAACCTCGAGGAGGAATATCAGGGAAAAACCGTGCCACGCCCTAACCATTGGGGAGGATTTCGGGTTATTCCCCAAAAAATTGAATTTTGGCAAGGGAGGGCAAACCGTTTACACGATCGCCTGTGCTACACTCTAAAAGATAACCAGTGGATTATTGAACGTTTAGCACCTTAGAGGTGATGGGGAGTGGGGGTGATAATAGTTTGAGAGTTTATTGTTAATAATCCATTGCTTACCCTACTCCTGCTGATGAGAAAATTGATAAGCCCCTACAAAGGAAAGGGCGATCGCCATTAATAGTAGTACAGGAATACTATACCAAGGAAAAAGATTAATAGGTTGATAAGCGGCCGCCCGTAGGGCAGTGGTAGTATAGGTAAGGGGTAAAATATAAACGATCACTTTTAGAAAAAACGGTAAACTATCAGGAGAGAAAAAAGTTCCCCCTAAAAAAGACATGGGTACAATCAAAAAGTTGTTGTATAGCCCCACAGATTCAAGGGATTTGACTCTTAAACCTATTATTACCCCAATTCCAGCAAAAACCGCACAATTAAGGATTAAAATCACTATAAATAGGGGATTGATAAAACTAAATACTTTCCCTGTAAACAGGATTGCCACTACAATTACTGAAAATGCCGTCATTAATCCTCTGACAATTCCTGCTAATACTTTTCCTAGGTGCAGGGCAAGGGGATGTACTGGTAATAATAACAGTTCGTCAAAGGTTTTGCTAAAAAGGCGATCGCCACATATGGAAAAAGTAGTACCCCCAAAGCTAATCGTCATGGAGGATAGCGCCACCATCCCGGGTAAAATAAATTCTAAATAACTATCTCCCACGGCAGGGGTGCTAACCCTATCAATAGTATTACCTAACCCTAAACCGAAGGCTAACACATATATTAACGGTGAAATTAAACCCGTGGAGGCAATTTGAGCCATTCTTGCCCGTAAATCTAACCACTCACCCCAAAAAATGGTTAAGGTATCATACCAAATGGTTTTAATGGGTAGCTTTTTTAGCTTGGTTAATTTTTCCATATCTTTTATTTTTTTATAAATTTTTATCTAGTTATATTGTCCTTGATTTTCTCTATCAAAATCAATATTAAAATTTTATTTTAACGCTCATAGTATATATATTATTTTTGGCTCATAAGAGTTTTATTATCTTGTTTCAGAAGCATAATAGCAAGGAAGATAATATTTTTATTTCTCCATTGAGATCTTTATTTAAGAGAGTTTCATGTTATTAATTAATCTCTTAAAGACCTGTTTTTTATTGTCTGAATGAATTACCATAATAATCAAAAGTATTTAGACAAATAAATGAATAATTTTTATATTTTACTTATTATTTTCTTTAAAATTGTTTTAGTTTTGATTCACGTAACAAATATTAGATTACAGTTTTATAATTATTTATGAATAATTTATTAATGGTTATTTAAACAATATTGTCGAGCAAAATTAAGAGCCTCTTGTTTATCACTAATCTTATTTTCTATATAAGCAACCTGTATTTCGGTTAATAATTCTTTGATTAAAGGACTTGGTTTTAAATTAATTTCCTTTACTAAATCATGTCCTGTTATTAATGATTTAGGATGGGCAATAGGATTATTTTGATCAAAAAAATTATCTATTAATTGATATATTAATAATTTATTATTAGGATTACAAGATATTGCCCTGATGGCAATTAATGGGAAAATGTTTCCCACATTAAGAAAGAAAAAATATTGTTCCCTCAGGGTAGTTTTTGAGTTAAAGTCTAATAGACATGGTAAATATTTAATAATAGTTGTTATGGCTTTAATTTCATTTTTAGAACATTTTAAATGGATTAATTCTTCTTGGGCTAGTGTAGAATTATCTATCACTAAACAAGACAATTTAGCTAGGGCTATAAAATCAGGGGATAGTTGTTTAAATAAAGAATATTTTTGCTGAAGATTAGTTAAAGTTTGATCTATTTTTGATAAATTAATAATACTTTCTGGGCTAATATTTTCTAACCAATAGGATAGTATATTATCCTCATAGGCTTGTTGTAACCAATAACAACCATGGTGAGATTGTAAAAGATAATCTAATTCGGTTTTTACCCTTTCGGCGGCCACTTGTTGGAGAAGGGGGGCTAGTTGTTGTAAAGTCTGACGGGTTTCGGAGGCAATTTTAAATCCTAATTGGCAGGCTTGACGATAAGCCCTTAAAATTCTGAGGGGGTCATCGGTGAGGTTTTTTTCTGATACCATTCTGATGATACCCTTTTCTATGTCTTTTTGACCTTCTAAGGGATCTACTATTTCTTTAGTATAAAGGTTAAGGGCGATCGCATTTAGACAAAAATCACGACGATATAAATCATCAATTAAAGAATCTCCCTCCTGCCGAGCAAAATCTACAGTAATAGAAGGAAAAACCACCCTAGCAATCTCCCGTTGGGCATCTAAAACCACAAACCCAGCCCCATATTTATTGGCAATAAATTTAGCCGTCTTAACCGCATTTTTAGGCAAAACAAAATCTAAATCAATATAATCCCTTCTCCTGTGCAACAAAGTGTCTCTCACCACCCCCCCCACCAAAAAAGCATCGGGGGGCAATAAACCTAAATCAAAGGGCAATACCTGTGTTAAAAAATCAGCAATAAACATTAATAATAAAAACCAACCTTATCAAAATTAAGCTACATTAGCAAATAGAGACAGTCGGAGAAAAAGCCTATGTGTATCTGTATAAACTGTTACTATGTTGACCGTTGCAATACTTATCATGCCGTAGAAACTCAACATGAGCAACCCCATTTAACGGAAAATCCTAGTTTTGAGCCAAACAATCCCTCCATCAATGTTAATATCCGCCCCCAAGAAGATTACATAGAAATGGAATGGGATGTGGTTGGTTGTGATAGTTTTAGTGAGGAAAAAAATAAATGGGCAAAACTACGCCCGGGGGAAGCCATTCCCACTTAGGGGCGCAAGATTAATTAATAATCACGAATTAAAGTTTATGCGCCTACAGATTCTTTAGCAGCGTACATGACTTCGAGGGTAATTTGGTCAAAATTTCTTTCCCTAGCAAACTTTTCGGTATTACGTTTTACCTTACCACGGACAAAACCTGGTACTTTATTTAATTCGGCTTGGGCTTCTTTTGTCCAATTTAAATCGGAGTCTGCGGAAATACCTTTGGTAATAACTTCTTTAGTATCATGACCACCAAATATTTCTAAAAGATGATCTTCCATACCAAGGGTAAAAGAATTATATACTAAATCGGTAATTTGATTTGTACCTTCATAACCCAAGAAGGGTTTATAACCGATGGGGAAGTTTTGGATATGGATAGGGGCGGCAATGACACCGCAGGGAATGCCCAAACGCTTACCTACATGGCGTTCCATCTGTGTTCCGAAGATGGCAGAGGGTTCTAATTTGGCGATCGCATTGGCAATCTCTCCATTATCTTCACTGATTAAAATATTATCACAAAATGGCTCAAGTTCTTTTCTAAACCATGCTTCATCATACTTACAATAAGTACCAGCTAACACCACATTGATGCCCATTTCCCGTACCAAAATTTTAGTCATTGCCACGGCGTGGGTATTATCTCCAAATACCACAGCTTTTTTTCCTGTCAAATTTTGACAATCGATAGAGCGCGAAAACCAAGCGGCTTCCGACACTTCCATGGTTTGATGTTCGATAAATTCTTCATAATCTACATTGCCTCCCTGTTGGTTTATCACCTTGGCTATTTCACGGATACAACGGGCTGTTTCCACTACTCCCATGGGGGTTATATCCACATAGGGCATTCCGTATTCCCTTTGTAAATGTTCGGCTGCCATCAAGCCTAATTCACGGTAGGGGATAAAGTTAAACCATGCCCGGGGCAAGTTTTGTAAGTCTTGTACACTGGCTTTGTCGGGGATTATCATATTGATTTCGATGCCTAAGTCTGCCATGAGTTTTTTTAATTCTCGACAGTCGTGGTTATGGTGAAAACCGAGGGTGGAAATGCCAATAATGTTTACGGAAGGATTGGCCGTTTTTTCTTGATTAACAGTGCCTTTTTTTGCTCCTTTTTCGAGGTAAAATTTGACGATTTGGGCTAAGGTGCGATCGGCGGCTTGTAATTCGTTATAACGGTAGTGGTTAACATCCGCTAGGATGACATCCCCTTGGGAGTTAAGTTGCGCCCGACTAACAAAGTTTTCTAAATCCTCTTGTAAAATGCTGGAAGTGCAAGTAGGGGTTAAAACAATTAAGTCGGGGTTTTCTTCTCCGTCTTTACGTACAATATTATCAATTACTTTTTCCTGTGAACCCCGAGCAAGTACGTTGCGATCGACTACACTGGTGGTAACGGGGGTAAAGTTTCTTTCCCTTTCTAACATGGAGCGCATGACGTTAAAGTAATCGTCTCCAAGGGGTGCGTGCATTATAGCATGAACATTTTTAAAAGAACTGGCAATTCGTAGAGTGCCGATGTGCGCTGGTCCTGCATACATCCAGTAAGCTAGTTTCATAGAAAATTGTCTCCGTGTGGGTATCCATTCGCTTCTTCTAGTGTGCTACCTATAATCGTTATGTGCGCTTTTCATTTACAAATATTCACGGGAACGAAATATGGGGGAAGGCTTATTGTAAGATATGATTATAATCGAGTTAAAACAGTCCTTTTAAGATGGTTGATTGTTGTCGCCCAAATCCTCCTTGTATTAATTTTTGTCGTCTTGATGGTCATTTACTCAAGGGAAAGGGAGTTATTGTAAATCCTGAAAGTGGTAATCGCTACGAAGTTTTAAGGGTTTTGGCAGAGGGGGGCATGAGTACCACCTATTTAGTTTATAACTATGCCATGGAAAAGTTATGTGTGTTAAAGGAGATTGATTCTGATTTATCTTCTATGGCAAAGGCAAGGGAACTTTTTCAGCGAGAAGCTAGGGTTTTAAAGAGTCTTAGTCATCATGGTGTTCCTCAATTTTATGATTTTTTTGCTTCTAAAAATTATTATTCTCTGATTATGGAGATGATTTATGGGGAGAGTTTACAAATGTTGAATCCCCATAGTGAAAGGGAAGCGGTGGGTTGGATGCTTCAATTAGCGAAAATTCTTGATTATTTACATAATCTACCTAAACCTGTAATTCATCGAGATATTAAGCCTAGTAATCTGATTTTACGTCATAATCCCGAAGAAATTGTTTTAATTGATTTTGGGGCGGTAAAGGAAGTTACCCTAAAACCAGGCACTCGCATCGCAACGGCTGGTTTTAGTTCCCCTGAACAGAAAAAAGGTTTATCTTTTATACAGTCGGATTTTTATGCGGTGGGTACTACTTTAATTTATCTTTTGACTCGTAAGTCTCCCACGAAGTTTTTTAATCCTGTTTTAAATCGTTTTGTTGGCTTGGAAACCGCTGGTATTTCCCCTTCTTTGGTGGAAATTATTAATTTTTTGACTCAGTTTGATTATAATAAACGCCCTCAAAGTGCGATCGCCCTTATCGATTTATTCACTCAATTTCGCAAATAAAAAATGTCGGAAAATTATAACCAAAAAACAAATATTCAATCAGATGAAAAAACAAAAATTGAGATCAAAACAACAATAGAAAATCAATCATTCATTACTAAAATAGAACCTGCCGAAGATTCTACCATGATTGATGATATTACCATCGATACATACAAAAGAAAAAAAAATACGGATCCTTTTATCGGTGAAAGATGTGGCGAAAATGAAGAATATTTAATTGTCAAATTCATTGCTAAAGGCGGTATGGGTAATATATACCTTTGTGTTAATGAATCAGAAACCATTGAAGATGATTTTGTGGTAGTAAAATTCTTAGATAAAGAATGCCTAGAAGCTGATAATAAACAAGAAATTATTGACCGTTTCAGACGAGAAATTAAATTATTATCTAGTTTAAATCATCCTAACATTGTTAATATTTTAGACCAAGGTATTTATCAACTAAAAGAACATGGCAAAAGTTATGATATTCCCTTCTTTGTGATGGAATATTTACAAGGAGAAACCCTAAGTGACTACCTAATAAAAACTCAAAAAATATCCCTCCAAGAATCTCTTTGTATAATTACTCAAATTTTAGCAGGATTAAGAATTGCTCACAATCAGGGGGTTATTCATCGAGATTTAAAGCCCGATAATATTTTTTTAATTCCTACCCTTAATAACAAACATATTGTCAAAATTCTTGATTTTGGTATCGCCCGAAAAGTCGATAGTATGAGTGTTATAAGATTAACTAAAATGAATGATTATTTTGCAAGTCCTTATTATATTTCCCCTGAACATATTTACGGAGTAACAGAGTTAGATGCGAGAAGTGATATTTATAATTTAGGTCTAATATTTTATGAAATTATCACAGGAAATAAACCGTTTACCGACTATGATGATTTATTGGTTACTAAAGGTTGGTTAGGGGTTCATAATCTTAAATTACCTATTCCACCTAATCAACAAATTGATTGTGAAAAAATTCCTTTAATACTGAATAATATTATCCTCAAATGTCTAGCCAAAAATCCTAATGATAGATTCCAAAACTCTGAAGAAATTCTTGCAAAAATTATCAATATTTATCCTGAATATAGTATCTTATCAGCAGAATTCAACGGTAATTATATTTCTAAAAAACAATTTATTAAAGGCTTAGTTTTAAGTTTTTTTATGGGAATTTCTCTCACTTCACTTATTTTATTTATAATTACTACTATTACGAATAATGTTAAACAGAGTTTTATTATTAATGATCAATATACTCAAATGTACTAAAAAAATAACTAATATCAAGATAGTATTTAGAGCATAAAGACTCTACCAAAAAAGTTAAAATTATCAAAAAAAATGTATTAAAATAATGGAAGATTATCAACTATTAATAGACCTACATAAAAATCAAATCAGACAAGGGCCTGGAGGAGAAATTGAGTCAAAAAAGGCTTTAAACCTAACCATGGTAGATAAATCTCAACCATTGAAAATTGCTGATATAGGTTGTGGCACAGGGGTTTTATCCCTATTGTTAGCTGATATTTTACCATTAGCTACCATTACGGCAGTAGATTTTCTTCCCGACTTTTTGAAAGTGTTAGAAAATCAAGCAAAACAATCAGGATTATCAGAAAAAATAACTACCCTTTGTTGTGCCATGGAAAATTTACCCTTTGCCATAGAAGAATATGATATTATTTGGTCAGAAGGTGCAATCTATAATATGGGTTTTAGAAAAGGAATCAAAGATTGGTATCCTTACTTAAAAATAGGCGGTTTATTGGTTGTTTCCGAAATAACTTGGATAACTAATTCTCGTCCATCAGAAATTAATCAATATTGGCAGCAAGAATATTCTGAAATCGATACGGTCTCTTCAAAAATGAATATTTTAGAAAAAAATGGTTATTCCCCTATAAGTTATTTTGTTTTACCCGAAAATTGTTGGTTAGATAATTATTATCAGCCCATGGAAAATAGTTTTGAAGATTTTCTTAAACGTAATCATCATAGTCAGGAAGCACAAGCTATAGTTGAGGCAGAAAAAAAGGAAATCGCACTATATAAAAAATATAAAAACTATTATAGTTATGGTGTTTACATAGCAAAAAAAATATAGTGATATATATATCAAAAAATCTAATCTTGATTAATTATCCACCATTTAATAAATTACCATCAATGGTTAGGAAATAATTGAGCAAACTTGATATTAACCTAATATCTACTAACTTAATTATAATATTTTTATTATTCCTATGATTTAATAATCTTCCCCATGACAGATTTACAATGGTTGTTGATATGTGCAGGTTTAGTATTCCTGATGCAACCCGGATTTATGTGCCTAGAATCAGGATTAACCCGCTCAAAAAATAACATTAACGTAGCAGTTAAAAACCTCGCCGACTTTGGAATTTCCGTTGCCCTTTTTTGGTGTTTTGGTTATGGCGTTATGTTTGGTGATTCCTTGTTTGGTTTAGTGGGCACAGAAAATTTTTTCTTAAATGTAGATACAGATATGGAATTGGGAGCTTTTTTCCTTTTCCAAGCTATGTTTTGTAGCACTGCCACTACTATTGTTTCTGGGGCTGTAGCGGAAAGATTAAGATTTGATTCTTATATTATAGTGGCCATTCTGGTTTCAGGATTAATTTATCCTTTTTTTGGTCATTGGGTATGGAATGGGTTGGATTTTGATGGGATGACAGGATGGTTAGGGAGATTAGGTTATGTAGATTTTGCGGGTTGTAGTGTCGTCCACGGTATTGGGGCATGGGTAGGATTAGCTACTTTATTAATTATAGGGCCTCGGGCGGGGCGTTTTAATCAAGATGGTAAGAAGAATAAAATCCATGGGGCTAATTTACCTCTTTCGGTGTTGGGGGTAATGTTATTGTGGATTGCTTGGTTTGGTTTTAATGGGGGTAGTATATTAGTTTTTAATAATCAGGTAGCACTCATTTTGGTTAATACTCTCATGGGGGGGGTTGCTGGAATGATTAGTAGTTGTATTTTTACATGGTATCGGGAAAAGATTCCTCAGGTAGAGTCTTTGATGAATGGTGCCATTGCAGGATTGGTTGCCATTACGGCTTCTTGTCATATTGTTTCTACTTCTGAAGCTGTGATTATTGGGGCGGTAGGAGGTATTTTGATGGTGATTATTAAGGGTTGTTTGGAATATTATCACATCGATGATGCGGTGGATGCGGTGGCGGTGCATGGGGGGGCAGGAGTTTGGGGGGTTGTGGCGGTTGCTTTTTTTGGTAAGCCTGAGTTGTTGAATACGGGGTTATCGGCTTTTAATCAATTTTGGGTGCAGTTGTTAGGGGCGCTGGTATGTTTTGTTTGGGCTTTTGGGGTTAGTTGGCTGATTCTCTCAAGTATTAATCGTATTTTTCCTTTACGGGTATCCTTAGAGGAGGAGATTACTGGTTTGAATGTTTCTGAGCATCAGGCAAAAACTGAGGTTTATGATCTTATGAGGATTATAGATCAACAAACCCAGACTCAAGATCTTAGTTTGAGAGTGCCTGTTGAGCCCTTTACGGAGGTGGGGCATATTGCGTTTCGTTATAATCAGTTGATGGATAATTTGGAAAAATCTACTCATCAGTTACAAGCTAATAATTTGGAGTTAGCCCATGCGAAGGAAAAGGCGGAGGTTGCTAATAAGACTAAGAGTATTTTTCTGGCTAATATGAGTCATGAATTACGTACCCCGATGAATGCTATTTTGGGGTTTTCACAAATTATGATGCGCTCTAAAAGGTTGGATTCTGAGCAGTTGGAGAATATTAGTATTATTAATCGTAGTGGTAATTATTTGTTAAATCTGATTAATAATGTGTTGGATTTATCGAAGATTGAGGCGGGAAAGATGATGCTCAATCTAAAAAATATTGATTTGTATAATTTATTTGATGAGGTTGATGATTTATTACATTTAAAGGCGGAGGGCAAAAATTTACGGTTAGTTTTTAATATTAGTGGGGATGTGCCTAGATATATTCGCACGGATGAAACTAAGTTACGTCAGGTTTTAATTAATATTATTAATAATGGGATTAAATTTACTGAGGAAGGGGGAGTTGAAATTAGGGTAAAGTCTGTAGATATTGATAAAGTAAATCAGTCGATTTATTATGATGATATTAGTTATAAATATTATCCTAATTTAAGGCTAACTTTTTCTATTGAAGATTCTGGAATTGGTATTGCTAAAGAGGAAACAGATAAGGTTTTTGATGCTTTTATTCAAACGGAAGTGGGTAGAAAAAGTCAGGAAGGAACTGGGTTAGGACTTTCTATTAGTCGTAAGTTTGTTCAGTTAATGGGTGGTGATATTAGTCTTCAAAGTGTGTTGGGTAAGGGGACTATTTTTAGTTTTGATATATTGGCTAAGTTGATTAGTTTTAATGAGGTTGAAATCTCGGAAACTTATCATACCAAAAAGGTTATTGCTTTAAAAAAAGAGCAAATTTCTTATCGTATTTTGGTGGTTGACGATCGCCCTATGAACCGACTTTTGTTGCTAAAATTACTACAACCTTTAGGGTTTGAATTGAAAGAAGCTGTTAACGGTAAAGAGGCGATCGCACTTTGGCAACAATGGAAACCCCATCTGATTTGGATGGATATGCGTATGCCTGTGATGGATGGCTATGAGGCGACTAAGTATATAAAAAAAATGGGGAGGAATCCGACGGCGGTGATTGCCCTTACCGCTAGTGTATTAGAAGAAGAAAAAGCCATTGTAATGTCTGCAGGATGTGACGATTTTGTCAGAAAACCTTTTCGGGAATCTGTTATCTTTGATGTTATGGCAAAACATTTAGGTATTGAATATATTTATGAGGAAGAAAAAACTTCTTTATTGTCAAAGTTTCCTGAAGCCTTAACCGTTGAAGAATTACAAAAAATGCCTTCTAATTGGTTACGTAAATTATATCAAGCCGTGGTTGACTTGGATGATGATTTAGTTTTAGAATTAATCACAGAAATTCCCCAAAATTTGAATTTTATTGCTCAAAAATTGGTTTATCTTGTGGATAATTTTCAACTATCACAAATCAGAAAATTGATTGAAAAAATAAACTAAAATAAATTACTATTGATACCCTTAAAAAAATGACTTTCGATGAACTATCAACGGAAAATGATTTAATTGGAAGTATATTGATTGTCGATGATCAACCTGCTAATCTAAGGGTATTAGCTAGTATGTTAAAGGGCAAAAAATACAAGGTAAAAAAAGCTCAAGACGGAGAAACTGCCATAATGGCGGCTATTTCAAATCCGCCTGATTTAATTTTACTTGATATTTTAATGCCGACTATGCACGGTTACGAAGTATGTCAAAAGTTGAAATCTAATCCGCTTACCAAAAATATTCCGATTATTTTTATCAGTGCTTTAAATGATGTTTTTGATAAAATAAAGGCTTTTGAAATAGGGGCTGTAGATTACATTACTAAACCTTTTCAGGAAGAAGAAGTTTTAGCCAGAATTAGTAGTCAATTAACGATTCAGACTCAAAAAAGATTACTAGAAAAAGATAAAAGATTATTAGAAATTAAACAAAAAAAATTAGAGGACGAAATTAAACAAAGAAAAGAAACTGAACTTATTCTATCTCAATCAAGGGCATTTATTTTTAGTATCCTTAATTCTTCCCTTGATGGTATTGCGGCTCTTGAGGCGGTCAGAAATGATAAAACAGGGGAAATAAAAGATTTTCGGTGTGTTTTAGTTAATCAGATTACGGCTAATTTATTTAATCTAAAAGTTGATCAATTAATTGATAAGTTAGTTTTTAAGGATTTTATTGATGATAAAAAAATTGGTATTTTAAAATATTTTATTGATGTGGTAGAGAAAAATATTATTCTTAAAAAAGATATTCGATTAGTTCATAATAGGAAAAAAAGTTGGTTTCATATTACTGCCGTTAAATTAGGGGATGGTTTTTCCATTACCATTCGAGATATTACCGAGCGAAAAAACCTTGAATTAAAATTAAATAGACTAGCCACCATTGATAGTTTAACTCAAGTTTATAATCGACAAAGTTTTGATTTTCGGCTCAAAAATGAGTGGCATCGGTGCGATCGCACCCAAAAACCATTATCATTAATACTGTGTGACATAGACTACTTTAAACCCTACAACGATTATTACGGTCATCAGGAAGGAGATAAATGCCTGAAAAAAGTAGCTAGTATTATGGATACTATTGTCAAAAGGTCATCGGATTTTTTAGCCCGATACGGAGGAGAAGAATTTGCCATCATCTTACCCAATACCCCCTCCCAAGGAGCATTAGTCGTCGCTAACACCATCAAAAAAGAAGTAGAATTAGCTAATCTCCTTCACCAAAAATCCGAAATTAGTCAATCTATTACCCTTAGCCTTGGAATTTCCACAGTAATTCCCTCATCCCACTATTCCCCCGAAGACTTAGTTAAAAACGCCGATAAAGCCTTATACACCGCTAAACAAAATGGACGTAATAGGGTTGTGGCAAACATCTTAAACCCCTTCTAATGTTAATGCCCCCTAATTAATGTAGAGTCATTCTAAATTTTTGAACCTGATACCCGATACCTAACACCTCAAACCAAGAACTAATTATCTTTTTTGCGTAACATCAGTTCATATAATTGGGTGTAAGGTGCGCTCGTCAATGGGATTTAGCTAATTTAAACCCAAAGACTTTATACAAAACACCTTTATTTATCCACCGTTAAAATTTCTACCCCCTCTTTAGTTACCGCAATGGTATGTTCAAACTGTGCCGATAACTTACGATCCTTTGTTACCGCTGTCCAATTATCATCTAATATATCTGATTCCCATGTACCCTCATTAATCATCGGCTCGATGGTGAATACCATCCCAGGGCGAATCTTTTTCCCCGTACCTTTTTTGCCATAATGAGGCACTTGGGGGGCAGTATGAAACACCCTACCGATACCATGGCCCACAAAATTACGCACCACAGAGAAACCACAACTTTCCGCATATTCTTGGATAGCCGCCCCAATGTCACCAATTCGCCCATTGGGTTTGACGGCATTGATACCACGATATAAACATTCTTCAGTAACTTCTACTAATTTTTTAGTGCGGGGGGAAGGATTACCCACAAAAAATGTTTTTGATGTATCCCCATGGTAGCCATCTAATTTTGGAGTTACATCTATATTGATAATATCCCCATCCTTAAGAATTTGATTTTTACTAGGAATACCATGGCAAATTACTTCATTAACACTGGTACAGATTGACGCAGGAAAAGGGGGGTTTCCGTAGCCTAAAGGGGCGCTGACAGCGCCCTTAGCTTTTGTCCATTTTTCGGCTTCTTGGTTAATTTCGTGGGTACTAACCCCCGGTTTCACCATTTTCCCTAAATGTTCTAATAATTGTGCCGCTAGTTTTCCCGCCTGACGCATTTTATCAATTTCTCGGGAGGATAAAAGCACTATATTTTCATTACCCATTTACTTTATCTCTTTCTACTTTGTAAATAAAAATTAACTATCTTTCTATTTTACAAAACATTTGATCTTTAAAGGTGCTATCAATTTTTTTCTATTTTTCCATGGTTTTGCTAGTATTTAATTATTCCTATGGATGTTGCTTAATCACGGTATGAAATATAATTGAACGACACTATAAATTTAGGCATTGCTGATTTTGAGCATGAAACATTATTGAATTACACAAAAAACTAAGACTTCTAAATATTATAACTGTTCCCTATTCCCCGTTCCCTGTTCCCTTCCTCAACAAGAAATCATACCTTAATTCACCAACGCCGAAATTTAGATATTAAAATATTATTATTGTTCCCGGTTCCCTATTCCCTAATTAATGAGATAATTAAGTTATAGAACGCCACTTTTTTGGGAAAAAAGTAATTATACATGCTACCACCATTAACAAAAGAAACCATCTGGGATATTTTAAACAAAAAAATCGACGATCGCACCTGCAACGAATTAATATGGCATTACTTAGGCTACAAATATAATCAAGAAATCCACACATGGGATAACTCAGAAGTAGAAGAATCGTGGCGCACAGAATATCCCCAACCCCCTGATTTTATCGCCCATCGTCCCCCCAATGTCAAACTAACTCGCTCCATTCCAAAGGACAATAAACAACTTCTCAAAGAAGACTTAGGATTTAAAGGCTATAAAATTGGCGAATTTAGCCCCCTCGAAACCCGTCGCGCCACCATGGCAAATTGGTTATTAAGTTACATGAAAACCCACCATGTCAACAATCAATAAGTATTATTTTGATGAGAAATTATATATATAATGAGCCACACCAAGTTAATTAAGGATAAGTTGTGACGAGGGAGGAATTCTTATATCAGTAAAAGGATAATTTCTCAAACAATGCCAATGGCAAGTGTAAAGATCGGGATTTTGTACATTAATAGATGCGATAGCAGGGGTTGCAGGAAAAGGCCAGAGGCGATCGAAAATAATATTTTCATCAACCATTCTAAACTGCATTAAATAGACTGCGGGGGTAGCCTTCACCGACTCCAATAAATCATGGGCAAGACGATATAAAGGTTGACGTAAATTGTCACCCAAGTCATAAGGTTGTTCATAGGAGTTAGGAATCCCCCCTTCTCCAATCACTTCACCATAAACGATGCCTTTAGCCGTGTAGATAATCGGTAGCCATAAATCCCCCAACCAAAGATGATCCGTGCTGGTACGATAGTTAAAATGTTGTTCAACCCATTTTCTTCTTTTATCCACTTCGTAACAGGCTTTATAAACATTGTAGGCCTTAAAATTGAACCATTCTGGTAATTTGATGGTCAGGGGGCAGTAAATTAATTCTGAACTCGGATTAGCTAAAGTAACAGATTTCGACCACAAATCCGCCGCACCCATAATTTTTACTTCAGTATTGGGGGAACTTGTCATTATTCCTTTGGTCAATGCCGTTGCCATTTTTTGGGCAATAGGCGCGGAAGGAACTATTTTCCCCTGCTCTACTTGGGCATTGACTATTATAATAACTTTAGACATTCTTTCATCAATATGGTGGTTTTTAGTTTTATTGCGATAATCCGAATTTTTTTACTCTTGAAAACAGCAAAAAACCTGAGTATAGTAAATTTTTTGCTATACTTTGTGTCCCTTTTGCGTTTATGATGGACTCAGGTTAATTATAACTGAATTTGACCTATACTTAGTTCTATTTTTAAGATTAAATATTTAAGTTTTTTAAAACTATACTATTGATTTTTGTTAACTTTAGTTATTGGTTTGTGCATTAATGCGAGAGAAGTTTTTACTTTGGTTAGACCGTTTTTTAATTGCTGATGTTTTCTTAGTCATCATTGGTTTTGGCTGGTTTGCGATCGCCCTTATCGGTAAATCCATGGGTATAGCCCTAGGATGGGAAATCTGGTACAAATTATGGCAACCGCTCTTTAACCCAGCCATCGGCATTTTATTTTTAGGAGCTTTTTCGAGTTGGTTAATCAAAAAATGGAAAGAAAAGTTTAATACCTAATAGTTATTCTTCCATAAATTTATCATCGGGGTTAGTTTCCACAGGCCAATCAGAATTTTCACCCCCAATAATTAATTGGTTAATGGTAACGTAATCTTTAGAAAGTTCCCCCAAAGAATTAATTAAAATATCAAGGGCTACCAAATCCGTAGTCCCTAAATCTAACCAACATCTCCCCCAACTACCCAAAAACTCAAATTCCCCCATATTGTGCATCAAAGACATCATGGAATTTTCAGCATAATCGGGGTCATAATTCATATAACTAATATCAACCCCCACTTCCTGCACCTGAAAATTTTCGGCATTATAACCCCCTAACTTACCAAGGAAAAACCAAGAATTAAACAACTCCTCAACATATTGTTTTTCCATTTCCTTCGGCACGGTTTCAAATTCCACCCAAATCCATAAATCAAAAGGATTTACTTCCCTAAACAATACTTCCATTATTTAATGTTTTTCTAAATTACAAACCCCATAAACTATACCACTATCTGAGAGGAAGGCAACCGGGAACAGGGAACGGTTCTAATATTTAGAAGTGTTGGTTTTTAGTGTAATTTAACTATATTTCATCCCATAACCCGTGCAATGCCTTAATTATGACTCGCCTTGCAATAAATTACAAGGCTAACAGAGGTTATTTAGTTGGCACAGGCGGTGCATTCATCCTTAAAATTGTCTTTCTGGACGATACGCACATAATAGACGGCTTTACAACCTTCCTCCCATGCCATAATTAAAGTATCAAATATGTCTTTGGCTTTTAATGCCCTTTCAGGTTCGTTGGGATAATATACCCCTTCATTGAGGTTAAATAATAACTCCATGGAAATACCCGTATCGATCCATTGTTGTATTACCCCTGTGGCTTTAACCACCATGGTTTGATCTAGGTTTTTATTTTCTTGATAAAACCATACTTTATCGCTGATGTAAGGAGGGGCGATGGGTACTGTACCTTTTGCCCATTTATCATAAAAGAAACGGCTATAAACAGGTAAAATACTAGCGGTACAGCCTTGGACTAAACTTGATGAAGTGTTAGGGGCGATCGCCGTTATGTGAGAATTACGAATGCCATATTTTTGAATATCATCGGCTAAAGTTTGCCAACGCTCAGGGCGATAAGCATTAGCCTTAAACCATTCTACAGGTCTTGAACCAATCAACAAACCCTTGCTCCAATCGCTACCTTCATAGGCATCAAAAGCGCCCCTTTCTTGGGCGAGTTTCATAGATGCTTGGGTGCAATAAAAACCCATATCCTCAAAAAGATTACTAATTTCTTGGAGGTTGTTATAACGTAACTCTCGTTTTGCTAACCAATCCGCTAACCCCATAGCACCAACTCCAATGGTGCGATAACGGTTGTTATGGTTTTTAGCATCGGCAAAGGGAGGGTTAGTAATATCAATGGTATTATCAAGGATTCTGACGGCGAGGGTGCAAACTTCCTCTAACTCCTCTTGTTCGAGGTTAGCCAGGTTGAGGGAGACAAGGTTACAACAGTGGGCGTATTGTCCTGATGTTACATTGCTATAGGATTCTTGACACAGATTCCCTTGAGGGATATAGCCATCGTGTTTGTTGGGGTTGGCTTTGTTGACGGTATCTTTAAACCAGAGGTAGGGCATCCCTGTTTCTACCTGCGATCGCATGATATGCTTAAATAATTCCCTAGCATTTACCTGTTTATAAAGTTTGATCACCGTATCAAGGTTAGCTTCAATGTCTTGATAGGCTTTCTCAAACTCCTCGCCCCACATTAAGGGTAAATCATAGCCCAATTTTTCCCTAACTTCTAGGGGGTCAACCAATGTCCAGGATTGCTTATTTTTTACCCGACGCATAAATTCATCGGTGATAACAAGTTGGGGAAATACATCATAGGCTTTACGGCGTTGATCTCCGTTTTCTGTCTGCATTTCAAGGAATTCGGGGACGTCCAAATGCCAAATATCCAAACCAACGGTAACTGCCCCTGCCCTTCTTCCTCCTTGGTTGACGGCGATGGCGGTATCATTTAAGAGTTTAATCCAAGGAATAACCCCCCCAGAGGCATTTTTTTTGCCCATGACGGCGCTACCTGTGGCCCTAATGCGGGATACATTAACCCCGACACCGCCACCATTTTTGGAGATACGGGCGGTATTGGTAATTTCTCGGTAAATGCTTTCGAGGTTGTCTTCCATGCTGATAATAAAACAGCTAGTTAATGAGCCGTTAGGCACTCTCAAGTTAGCTAAAATGGGGGTAGCAAGGGAAATACGGCGAGATGCGATCGCCTCATAGAACTTTTTAGCATAATGTAAACGGTTTTCGGGTGCTTCTTCACTAGCAAGTAATAAAGCACAGGTTAAAAAGGCTTCTTGGGGTAATTCATTGGGTAATAGATAACGGGAGGTAAGTAACACTGCCCCTGCATAGTCATAGTCTAAATCCCAGTCAGGGTTAATCCAACCGTTGGCGGTTTCTAATTCGGCTTGGGAATATACCAAAATGCGATCGTCATATTTTCCTGCCTCCACAAAAGACTGTACGGTTTTGGCATAGTCTCCATAGTTATAACCACGACTAACGAGAATCTCTTTCCATAGACTCCACATCGATAAACGTCCCGCAACGTAACGCCAATCAGGTTCATCAATATCACACATTTCCAAGGCGCAGTTTACCAAGTTATCTTGGATTTCTCTGGTGCTGATTCCATAACGCAAACGGGTTTTTAATCCTGCTTCAAGGGCGATCGCATTTACATCCTTATCCGTACAAGCCCAGTTAACTACATTCCTGATTTTACTAATATCTAAATCTGCTAAACGGCCACTTCTTTTAACTACCTTGATGCTACTAGATGAGTTTTCTACATGATTACTGGTTTTACTACTGTCACTGATTGACGTTTCGATGGCCTGTTCTTGAGTATCGAATAACATTTGTGTCGTTTACCTAAAAGATTCCTTCTAAAGAAACTTATTATAGCATATACTGTGTACTACAAACATAAAACAAAAAACAATTTATGGGGTAAACAAGTAAACACAAGAATGGACAATCAACGACTAGGGCATAATGGTTAATTGTCCTCAACAAGTGGTTATGAATAACGATTAAGTAGGGCTTGTAAACCTCCCTGATAACCAGCACCAACGGCATTCATGCGCCATTCTCCATCCTTGCGATATAATTCCGTCATAATTAAAGCTGTTTCCACAGAAAAATCTTCCTCTAAGTCGTAACGTAAAACTTCTTCCTTGGTAGCCACATCCACCAATCTTACAAAAGCATTACGCACTTGCCCAAAATTTTGACCCCTTTTATCGGCTTCATGGATGGTAACGGTGACAACGATTCTTTGTACATCTTCAGGGACTTTCCTTAAATCAACGATGATTACCTCGTCATCTCCTTCTCCTTCTCCCGTGAGGTTATCCCCCATGTGTTTGACTGATTGATGGGGATCTGGGCTGGTTAGATTATTATAAAAGATAAAGTGATGATCGGATATTAATTTTTCCTGACCATTGAGTAAAAATACGGAGGCGTCTAGGTCAAAATCTTTCCCCGTATCGGTTACGTTCGTATCCCACCCTAGGCCAATAAATCCTGCGGTTAATCCAGGGGCCACTTTATCGAGGGATACTCTTTGTCCTTTTTGTAGTGATATAGCCATTCTTTTTTTTTCGGTTTGTTTCTACTACCTTATCAATCATAAATCCTAACCTAAGTTCCTTCTCATCTTTTTTTGTGTTACAAACACTATCAACGTACTACAACTTAGATTCAAATAACTTAAGGGTTTCTTGCCATGCTTGTTGTGCTACATTTTTGTTATAGGATGAACGGCGATCACGAAGTGGCAGGCTACGCCTGATCGCCACATAACCTTCTTTTGCTATCCTCGAAGTAACATCCCGAATATGCTCATTTACCCCAAAAATTTCCTGTACTACCACCACCCCCGGATATATTCCCCCATCGGTAGGAGTCGCCAAAAAAGCAGGAATCCGAATATTTTCACCATTAAGAATGACAGATTTAGTTGTAATATTCATAATTTATTTTATGGTTAATTTAACTTAAATAAATCTAACTGAAGTATTAGAAAAAATCAAAACATTCCCATAACATAAAAACATCGATAAAGAAAAGGACAATCTTTTGTTACAATTTACCCAGTGCAAACATATTTAAAATAAACTACTTATGAGTAAAAAAGATATAGTTATTTCCCCCTCCATTTTATCCGCCGATTTCAGTCGGTTAGGAGAAGAAATCAGAGCCGTTGACGAAGCAGGGGCAGATTGGATTCATGTGGACGTAATGGATGGTCGTTTCGTACCCAATATCACCATTGGGCCTTTAATCGTTGATGCCATTCGCCCCCACACCAAAAAGCCCTTAGACGTTCATTTAATGATCGTTGAACCCGAAAAATATGTGGCCGACTTTGCCAAAGCAGGAGCTGATATTATTTCCGTCCATGCCGAGCATAACGCCTCTCCCCACTTACATCGTACCCTTTGTCAAATTCGTGAATTGGGTAAAAAATCTGGGGTTGTATTAAACCCTTCCACTCCCCTTGAATTAATCGAATATGTCATCGATGTATGTGATTTAGTTCTTATTATGAGTGTTAACCCTGGTTTTGGTGGTCAAAGTTTCATTCCAGGGGTAGTTCCCAAAATCAAAGCCCTCCGTCAGATGTGTGATGAGAGAGGTTTAGATCCTTGGATTGAGGTTGATGGTGGTTTAAAACCCAATAACACTTGGCAAGTTTTAGAAGCAGGTGCAAATGCGATCGTTGCTGGATCTGCCGTATTTAAAGCCCCTGACTACGCCGAGGCGATCGAAGGTATCCGTAATAGTAAGCGTCCTGAAAAAGAGCTAGTAACTGCCTAATGAACCTGAGTTCGGGATAAAATTTACAGTCTTGTAAAAAAAGGTGTCAGGTATAGGGTGTTAGGGACTTTAATTGGTACGTCCATACAGGTGTTTTAATCACTTACAAATTAGCAATATCTTAAGTTCAATTTATTGAACGAACTACCATTAGCCGTGTAATTCATTACACGGTGGGGCTAGGAAGATATAGTCATTTCAATTAAGATTGAGACATTTTACTTATTTAAAAGCCTTGCAAAATAAGCATTATGACATTCGATAGCGATTAATTCTAATTTTGATTAACTATAAAATCTATTTATAACAAATTATCCGAACTTGATATTAATTAGAGTTGTTGCGAAATAGGTTTTTTGCCAAATTTCCTCCTTATTTGATAAGAGTTTCAGATACGCAGATATTTAATTCACAACAAGTCTATTAATTTTCTTGTATTTAGTTTAATCAAGGAACTAACAAAGGCTGATGGTATTTTTAACCTGTCACCCCTAATCTGTAAGGACATAGCATAGTCCTTACCACACCTATTATCCCGAATAAAAGTTACTTACTTCTGAGAAACAAAACGAGAACCAAAAGTAAGCAACTTAAACCATAACTTAGGATTACTTTCCTTTAACCACTTACTTTGATTTTCCAACCAAGGATTAAACCAACGGCTAAAAAGCAGATTTTTAAAAGCATCAAAGCTAAACTTAACATAAGAACCCATCCAGCGGAATATATCTCGAGTTCCAGCCATTTCCCATATCCACAACAATAGAGCAGGATTTTTACGAGCCGCCTTGAGGGCTAATCTGTTAAAAGTAAACCAATCCGTGCGATCTTTAATAAAAACCTCTGCAGTATCAGGTTCATCGGCCAATAAACCGAAGAAAGTATTTAACATGGCATTCACCCTTTCAGGGGGTAAAGTTTTGTGGGTAGGCACCATCATCCCCTTAGAAAATAGCCACGTTACCGCAATATTACTTTGATAGGCTTTTATGCGGTTTAAAGATTCCCCATCCAAAAGGTCATTTTTTAATGCTTTATCAAGGAGACTGGTTAAACGTCCTAAATTACGCACCAACGAACCAAAACCCGTAAACACAAGGGGAGACTGTAAAGAAGCAGCATCACCGATCGCCATTACCCTATCCGTAGCAATTTGACGATCATTTTCTCCCACGGTAAAACGTCCGGGTATATAACCAAAAGTAGGCTTTTTCCAAACCAATTTATCCATATCACAACGGCGATATTCAGGAAGAATATTAAAGAAATCCTCATACATCTCCAGCAAAGAGCCAGGGTTATCAGGATGCACTTGGTGATAATGAAATAGATAAATAGTCAACTCATCCCCCTCCGCAGGAAATAACTCCCAAATTAACTGCCTACCCCTAGAAATATCTCCATGGGAAAATAAAACATCCCCATAGGTTTTATCCCAAACTTCAGGCTCAAAACCTTCCAAAATCGCACCCACCGTGGGGCAAACACTATCAAATGTTCTTTTACCTGCTATTTGCCAAGCAATGGGGGAAGTAGTACCCATGGCATCTATTAACAGCCTTCCTGTGGTTTCCCTTTCATCCTCCGTGACTAAGTGAGTAGCTTTTACGGTGACAATGTCTTTACCGACGGTGGCTTTTTCAAACTCCGTCTCATCCCATATGTCAGCCCCATATTTAATTAATTTTTTCTGACATACCTCTAATAATTTATTGGTATCTAGGGCAATATTTAGCACCGTAGGAGTATGTAAAACACTAGCTTTTAATTTTTCGGGGTTATTAGCATCAAAAAACTTACTAAAACCGTCCTCATATTCAGCAGCGATACAATATTCAAACTCTTTTTTCGTAAACAATCCTAAATCAATTAAAACTTGAAATTCATCCCGAGAAATATTCCATTCTCGATTCATTCTACCGAATTTTAGACGTTCAATCACTAAAACGTTATAGCCCAATTTTGCCATTAAAGCCGCATGGATAGCCCCTAAAGCACCCCCAACATAGATGAGATCATAATCAGCTTTTCCTTTGCTATTATCTTTAAATAAAACAGGTTTAACCTGATAATTGTTGGCACTATAGGCATTATTTTCCACACTTTCTCGCCATTTTTTTTCCCACCAATAAACCCGATTTAAGTCATATTCCCCTTGGGGCATTTTTTGGAAATATTTAACGGTTTCAGGATAATAGGGCTTGAGGGAATCAAAGATTGATTGATTACTTAAATCAATGTCAGGTAATTGGGGATATTGATTGGGAAACTTTTTATTAATGGCAGTTTGTAATTCTTTTTTGACCTTATTTTCTTTACTTGATAGTTTTTTCCCCCAACGGTATATTTTTAGATAAGTTGTCCGTTGCAATGACCAAAGGAAAATAGATAATTCGCTATCTTCTCCTAGTTTGACCCTTAATCCATCTTGGGTAATGGTTTTTTCACCAATACTAGGTTGCCAAGAATTTTGTAACCAGTCGAGGGCTTCTTGGGTATGAGGATGGGGAATTTCTATATAAAGTAAAGGCTTTACGTCCATTTCACTAAATTTTTTATAGGTTTTTTGATTTACTATCTATCTATTATTGCCGATTATTGATTTATTGGACGATGGGGGCGAAGGGAGATAATAAGGGGTAGAGGTGATGAGAAGGAAAGCATTATCAATGGTTGATGGTTTTTAGTACGAGTGTTCTTAAATACATTAAAATAAAGAATGTCATCTAATCTAAATAAAATCAGAGAAATGGAAAATTTAACCCCTGCCCAAAAAGAATTATATGATTGGTTAGTGGAATATATTAATGTTAATAAGTATTCTCCTTCAATTCGAGAGATGATGAAAGCGATGAATTTGCGATCGCCCGCACCCATCCAAAGTCGTTTAGAAAGAATCAAAGCCAAGGGTTATATCGACTGGATAGAAGGACAAGCAAGGACAATGAAAATCCTAAAACCTTATAATGGTTTACCCATTTTAGGTACAATCACCGCAGGGGGCTTAGTAGAACCCTTTACCGATGATCATGAAAAATTAGACGTTGCCTCCATGTTTAATCAACCCAATTGTTTTGCCCTCAAGGTAGTAGGGGATAGCATGATCGAAGATTTTATCACCGAGGGAGACTATGTAATTATGAAATCTAGCAAAGAAGCCAAAGAAGGGGAAATTGTCGCAGCTAGGGTAGATGGTTATGGCACTACTTTAAAAAGAATTTACTTTAATCCTGAAGAAGTAATTTTAAAAGCATCTAATCCTAAATATGATCCCATCAAAGTAGCTCCCGAGAATGTAGAAATTCAAGGTACTTTATTCGCTGTGTGTCGCCTCGGATATTAAGTTAACTTGAAGTTCGGGATAAAATTTTCTAGGGTCGGCAGGGAATGGGTAATAGAGAATAGTGGTAATATTTGTAATAATCTATGGTTTTAGTGGTCAAAATATATTTTATGTCAAGTTCGCATAATTCCTTATCAATAGATTGTATCTTTGTACCCCCCACCGTGTAATGAATTACACGGCTAACAATCGTTCGTTCAATGAATTGAACTAAGATATTGATATTACTAATTTGTAAATGGTCAAGTGGACTTGATATTACACTGTGATTAGACAACATCACACCTCTAACTTACACCCCCAACACTTGTACTACTCATAACCCTTTATCCCGAATCGAGGTTAAATAATCAAACTATTATTATCCTAACTCCTCATCACTCTATCACCCCCATACTCCCCGTTACGTTAATTTTGCCTCTTTGAAAGTACCAAGATTTTCCAATAGAGTGGCACTGGCTTCATTTAAGCCGATTAACTCCACATCAGCGCCATTGCGACGAAATTTGATCATCACTTTGTCCAAAGCCGCGATCGCCCCTTGATCCCATAAATGAGCATGGGTTAAATTAATAACTACCCTATCCACCAAATCATCAAAATCAAATTTGCTATAAAACTCCTCAATGGAAACAAAGAAAATTTGCCCCGATACATTATAAGTACACAAAGAATTTTCCTCATCCAACACCTTCTCCACAAATACCAATTCCGCAATTTGACGGGAAAAAAAGATCGTCCTTAAAATAATTCCCGTAATTACCCCCAAAGCAAAATTACTGGTAACCACCGTAACAATCATGGTACTCAACATCACAATGGTTTCATTAGGAGGAGTACGTTTAATATTCTTAAAAGATGACCAACGAATAGTACCCACCGATACCATAATCATCACCGCCACCAAAGCCCCCATGGGCATCCTTTGCACCCACTGTTGCAATACCAAAATGGCAAATAACAAAAACATTCCTGCCGAAAAAGTAGAAAGTCGCCCCCTACCCCCCGACTGCACATTTATCACCGATTGCCCAATCATGCCACATCCTGCCATACCCCCGAAAAAAGAGGTGATAATGTTGGCGATACCCTGCCCTTTGGCTTCCTGATTTTTGTTGCTAGGGGTATCAGTTAATTCATCTACTAAGGCAGCGGTTAAAAATGAAGCTAATAAACCCACCAATGCCATGGTTAGGGAAAAAGGCAAGATAATTTGTAAGGTTTTTAAATTAAAGGGTACATCGGGTAAACGGAAAAAAGGTAATGTGGCGGGTAATTCCCCCATATCTCCCACCGTCGGCACTCCTAAGTTTACATCTAAGTTTAAAACCACCGTAACCACCGTTGCCACCAATAAAGCAACTAACGGGGAGGGTACAACCTGAGTAAATCTGGGTAAAATATAAATGATTAACAATGAACCGATGGTAATAGCATATACTGCCGAGGGTACGTTAGTTAATTGGGGTAGTTGTGCTAAAAAGATTAATACCCCCAGGGCGTTAATATAACCCATCATCACCGCCCTAGGAACATATTTCATTTGTTTTCCTAGTTTGAGGATGCCAAAGATAAGTTGGAGAATACCTGTGAGGAGGGTGGCGGCAAAAAGATATTCTATGCCATAATCTTTGACTAGATCAATCATTAATAACGCCATAGCCCCCGTGGCTGCAGAAATAGAACCTGGTCTTCCCCCTAAAAAGGCGGTAGTTACTGCTATGATAAATGAAGCGTATAAGCCTACTTTGGGATCAACCCCTGCAATGATTGAAAAGGCGATCGCCTCAGGAATCAACGCCAAACCTACCACTGCACCAGCTAAAAGATCTTCTTTAACATTGGAAAACCATTCCCTTTGTAGGGTGAAAGTGTTAATCATTTCCTCCTCTCTCTATTTTTGGCACGGGAAAATCTTAATAGTATCACAAAACTTTACAAAAAAAATAACTAGGATCATTAATCTACCGTAACAGTGAGAGGTTTTCGCACCTTTTTTCTGATAACCTAGATCGAGTCGTTAAAATTTCTATAAAAACTATTTATATGACCGCATCTAATGATAGTGAACGTACTATTGTAATTGGTACTCGTAAAAGTAATTTGGCTTTGGTTCAAACCTATTGGGTAAAAAAAGAATTAGAAACCCATTTCCCCCACATAGATTTTGAGGTGGAAAAAATGAGTACCCAAGGGGATAAAATCCTTGATGTTGCCTTGGCTAAAATCGGTGATAAGGGTTTATTCACCAAGGAATTAGAGTTGGGCATGATTAACAAGGAAGTTGATTTTGCTGTGCATTCGTTGAAAGATTTACCCACTAATTTACCCGATGGCTTAATGTTGGGTTGTGTTAGCAAAAGGGTAAATCCTGCCGATGCTTTGGTGGTGAATGAAAAACATAAGGATAAACAGTTAGATACCCTTCCCGAAGGCGCTGTCATTGGTACTTCTTCTCTACGTCGTCTTGCCCAGTTGCGCCACCATTATCCTCATCTTACTTTTAAGGATGTCCGTGGTAATGTAAACACCCGTTTGGCGAAGTTGGACGCTGGGGAATATGATGCCATTATCTTGGCCGTAGCAGGGTTAGAAAGGTTGGATATGGGCGATCGCATCCATCAAGTTATCCCTAGTGAAATCTCTCTCCATGCCGTGGGGCAAGGGGCTTTGGGCATTGAGTGTCGCACTGGTGATGAAGCTGTTTTAGAGATTATTAAGGCAATTCAAGATCAAGATACCCTTGATTGTACCCTCGCCGAGCGCTCCTTTTTACGAGTATTAGAGGGCGGATGTCAAGTACCTATTGGGGTTAATACTTCCATTGAAGGGAATCAGTTAACTTTGGTGGGGATGGTTGCTAGTTTAGATGGTCAACAGTTACTTAAAGATAGTGTAACGGGCGATCGCACCCAAGCTGAAAAAATAGGTCAAGAGTTAGCCGAAAAACTCAAAAATCAAGGGGCAGGGGAAATCTTAGCTGCTATCCTTGCAGAAATTGATCGCTAATTTTTATTGTGTAGGGGCGATTTCGTCTCTACATTAATTAATTTTTCGGTACACTTTAAATAAAATTCAGTAACACAGAAAATTTTTAGCTAAACATATAGCAGTCTTAAATGAGTCATAAAAAATTAATCCCTCTTAACCCCCTTTTTTTAGAGCAATTCAAGTTAGAATTCTCATAGATGATTTAGGATTGGTATTATATTGAATCCCCTTGAGCACTTAGAAATTAGCAATATTAATATCTCAGTTCAATTTATTGAACGATAAACTATTAGCCTTGTAATTCATTACAAGGTGGGGCAAGTATAAAAATACAATCTATTGATAACTAATTATCCGAACTTGATATTAATTATCTACTCATCAAAATATTTTTTATCTACAAGAATTGATAGTTTAATTATAAGATAAAGTGAGATCCTACAAGAGTAATTATCTTATGAAGCTATTTAATATTTATACACCATTAAATTTGATGATTTCTACAGGTTTATCCATTATAGGAGTAATCACCTTTGATATGATTTCTTCTACTGCTTTAGCACAAGAGGCATGTGTGCGAAATCAATCAGGAAATGTTGTTTGTGGAACATTAGTTCAAGACAATGTAGGGCAAAATAATGTGATGTCCCCTCAACGAATTGAAACAAATGGATTTAGATTTGAATTACAAGGATGTGTCAGAGGGAGCGATAATACTGCAAACTGTGATGTACTCATTACAAATATTGGAGATCAAACTAATACAACATTAACTATTTACCGTAGTAGAACTATTCATGGGTGGGAAGCTCCTTCAAGAGCTATTTCTAGTTTGGGAGATCTATTCAGCATAAAAACTCTTCGCCTAGGAGGTAATCAAAGATCTGGTCACCCTAGAAGTACATTTGTTTATGATGTGCCAGTGAGATTAACACTAACATTTGATAATATGACCTCTCAAACAACCCAATTAGCCCTTCTTGAAATTGGGTTTCAAGTTGAGGGTGTAAGTCCAGCGTCTCGTACAACGGCTCAATTTAGGGATGTTTCCATTCTATCTCGGTAGGTCTGAAACAAATTAAAACTTTATAACTAACATATCTTAAAAGATTGTACTATGAGCGATCGCATAATGTTCCTTTACGTTTTACAGTGCGATCGCTCCTACACCTTCGCAGAACTTTAACAAACTTAATATTATGTAAAAAACCTGACAAAAAAAGAGAGGTCATTGATAAATCTTCCTATAATATAAAGAACTAAAAATAGAGAGAAAAACCGAGCTAGACTTAATATTTTCTTTATATTTGCACGAATTAACACCAACAATTTAGGAAGCAATTATGACCGTAAATAATATACCCAAAAAACAAGGATTATACGATCCACAAAATGAACATGATGCCTGTGGTGTGGGCTTCGTAGTGCATAAATACGGGAAAAAATCTCACGATACAGTACAACAAGCATTAACAATTTTAATTAACCTTGACCATCGGGGCGGTTGTGGTGCTGAACCCAACACAGGAGACGGCGCAGGAATACTGATGCAAATTCCCCACAGCTTCATGAATGAGGAAGCGAAAAAATTAGGAATAGCCCTCCCCCCCGAAGGAGATTATGCCGTAGGGATGATTTTCACCTCCCCCAACCCAGAAGCAAGACAGAAAGCCAGAAAAGCCTTTGAAGAAGTAGTCGCCGAAGAAGGGCAGAAGGTATTAGGTTGGCGAGACGTACCCACCGATAATTCTGATTTGGGAAAAAGTGCCTTAATTAGTGAGCCTTTTGTACAACAGGTATTCATCGCCAAAAACCCCAACATCACCGATAATCTTGCCTTCGAGCGCACCCTATTTGTAATTAGGAAGCGATCGCACCGTGCCATCAAAACCACTAACATTGATGAGTATTGGTATCCTGCCACCATCTCCAGCCGTACCATCGTATATAAAGGAATGCTAACCCCCGCCCAAGTAGGCAAATACTATGTGGATCTTAATAACCCCGCCCTAGAAACCGCCCTGGCCCTCGTCCACTCCAGATTTAGCACCAACACCTTCCCCAGTTGGGAAAGGGCGCACCCCTACCGCTACATCACCCACAACGGGGAAATTAATACCCTAAAAGGTAATACCAACTGGATGCGCGCGCGACAAGCCCTCTTTGAGTCCGACTTATTTGGGGAAGACATGGCAAAAATCCAACCCATTATTAACATTGATGGTAGTGACTCCCTCATCTTTGATAACGCCCTCGAAATGCTGGTATTAAGTGGGCGTAGCGTTCCCCATGCCGTGATGATGATGATTCCTGAACCCTGGACGGGGCATGAATCCATGGACGCAGACAAAAAAGCCTTTTATCAATATCACTCCTGTTTAATGGAACCTTGGGATGGCCCTGCCTCCATCGCCTTTACCGATGGTAAACAAATCGGCGCCATTTTGGATCGCAACGGCTTACGCCCCTCCAGATATACCGTCACCAAAGATGGTTTAGTCATCATGGCATCAGAAGCCGGAGTATTGCCCATCGAACCAGAAAGGGTGGAATCTAAAGGCAGATTGCAACCCGGGCAGATGTTTTTGGTGGATATGGAAGCAGGGCGCATCGTAGCGGATGAGGAAGTAAAAAAGGCGATCGTCACGGAAAAACCCTATCAACAATGGCTCGACAAAAATTTATATACCCTCGATGACTTGCCCTCTACTCCTCCCTTATCAAGGGGGGCTGGGGGAGATCTCATACCCCTCCAACAAACCTTCGGTTATACCTTTGAAGACTTGCGAATGTTACTCGCTCCCATGGCAACTAACGGGGTAGAGGCGATCGGTGCAATGGGTATAGATACTCCCCTAGCGGTGTTGAGTGATAAACCCAAACTCTTATACGACTACTTCAAACAACTATTTGCCCAAGTAACTAACCCCCCCATAGACTCCATCCGAGAAGCCATTATCACCTCCCCCGAAACAACCATTGGTAGGGAAGGAAATCTGCTCAACCCCCAACCCGAAAGTTGTCACCTCATCGCCCTAAAAAGCCCTGTGATCACCAATGAGGAACTAGCCAAACTGAAATCTTTAACGCCCCCCTTATCAAAGGGAGATGGGGAGAATCGATCCCATCAATTCAAAGCAGAAACCTTCCCCATCGTATTCAACCCCAAAGATGGGGTAAAAGGACTAGAAGAAGCCTTGGAGAGCCTTTATGCACAGGTAGATCAAGCCATTGAACAGGGATGCACCCATGTAATTTTGAGCGATCGCACCGTAGATGAAAATAATGCCCCCATTCCTGCCCTCTTGGCGGTATCAGGGTTACATCACCATCTCATCCGCAACGGCACCCGCACCCTTGTGGGCTTAATTCTTGAATCAGGAGAACCCAAAGAAGTTCACCATTTCGCCCTCCTCCTTGGTTATGGTTGCGGTGCTATTAATCCTTACCTCGCCTATGAAACCATTAACCAGATGATCAAGGAAAAATTGATCACAGGGGTAGATTACGATACCGCCGTCTATAACTACATTAAATGTGTTACTAAAGGGGTAATTAAAATCGCCTCCAAAATTGGTATTTCCACCATCCAAAGCTATCGAGGAGCGCAAATTTTCGAGTCTGTGGGCTTAAATGATAGTGTCATTCATAAATATTTCACTGGTACTGCTTCCCGTTTACAGGGGGTCGATTTGGCAGTAATTGCCGAGGAAACCATCATGCGTCATAACCACGGTTTCCCCCAAAGACAGGTAAATGGACATACCCTCGATGTGGGCGGTGAATATCAATGGCGTAAGGATGGAGAAGCGCACCTTTTCAATCCCCAAACCATCCACACCCTACAACAAGCGGTAAGGGAGGGGGATTATCAACTATTTAAAGCCTACTCCCAGATGATCAATGATCATGGTAAACATTATTTCCGTTTGCGGGATTTATTGGAATTTAAGCAACGGGAATCCATCCCCATCGAGAAAGTAGAACCCATTGAGAATATCATGAGACGGTTTAAAACGGGGGCAATGAGCTATGGTTCAATTTCCAAAGAAGCCCATGAATCCCTCGCCATTGCCATGAATCGTATCGGTGGTAAATCCAACACAGGGGAAGGGGGGGAAGACCCCGAGCGCTACACTTGGATTAATGATCAAGGAGACTCGAAAAATAGTGCCATTAAGCAGGTGGCTAGTGGACGTTTTGGGGTAAATAGCCTTTATCTTTCCCAAGCCAAGGAAATTCAAATTAAGATGGCGCAGGGTGCGAAACCGGGAGAAGGGGGACAGTTACCGGGTAAGAAGGTTTATCCTTGGATTGCTAAGGTGCGTTATTCTACCCCCGGGGTGGGTTTAATTTCTCCTCCTCCCCACCATGATATTTATTCCATCGAGGATTTGGCGGAGTTAATCCATGATTTGAAAAATGCTAACCGCAACGCCCGAATTAACGTTAAGTTAGTGTCAGAAGTGGGGGTAGGCACTATCGCTTCTGGAGTTGCCAAGGCCAAGGCTGATGTGGTTCTCATTTCTGGCTATGATGGTGGTACGGGGGCATCTCCCAAAACTTCCATTAAACACGCTGGATTACCGTGGGAATTAGGTTTGGCGGAAACCCATCAAACCTTGTTATTAAATAATCTCCGTAGTCGCATTGTGGTGGAAACTGACGGACAAATGAAAACTGGGCGCGACATTGCGATCGCCACTTTGTTGGGTGCAGAAGAATATGGTTTTTCCACTGCCCCCCTCGTCAGTCTTGGATGTATCATGATGCGTGTGTGTCATCTCAATACTTGCCCTGTGGGGGTTGCCACTCAAAACCCCGAACTTCGTGCCAAATTTACGGGAGATCCTGCCCATACGGTTAATTTCATGAAATTTATTGCCCAAGAAATGCGGGAAATCATGGCACAGTTGGGTTTCCGTACAGTGGATGAAATGGTAGGACGTACAGATGTATTAGAACCTAAAGGGGCGATCGATCATTGGAAAGCCAAGGGTATTGATATATCACCCATCCTTTATCAACCTGAAATCGATCCTACTGTGCCTCGCCATTGTACCATCAAACAAAATCATGATTTAGAAAAATCCCTCGATATTACTACCCTACTGGATTTGTGTAAAGGTGCGATCGCAACGGGGGAAAAAGTTACCGCCACCCTCCCCATCAAAAATACTAATCGTGTGGTGGGTACTATCCTAGGTAACGAGATTACCAAAAACCACTGGCAAGGTTTACCAGAGGATACGGTGCATTTACACTTCATCGGCAGTGCTGGGCAAAGTTTAGGCGCTTTTGTACCCAAGGGCGTTACTCTCGAGTTAGAAGGAGATGCCAATGACTATATCGGTAAAGGCTTAAGCGGTGGAAAAATCATCGTTTATCCCGACAAAAAAGCCACCTTTGAAGCTGAGGAAAATATTATCGTTGGTAACGTTGCCTTTTATGGCGCTACCAGTGGAGAAGCCTATATTTCGGGCATTGCGGGAGAGCGTTTTTGTGTGCGTAACTCAGGAGTCACCGCCATAGTTGAAGGTGTGGGCGATCATGGTTGCGAATACATGACAGGGGGTAAAGTAGTCATTATCGGCGATACAGGGCGCAATTTTGCCGCTGGTATGAGTGGCGGTGTTGCCTATATTCTCGATGAAAAAGGAGATTTTGCCACCCGTTGCAATACTGAGATGGTTGGCTTAGAAACCCTCGAAGATGCTTCGGAAATTGCCGAATTAAAACAATTAATTACTAATCATCAACAGCTTACTAATAGTAAAAAAGCTGAGAAAGTCCTCGCTCATTGGCAGGAAAATATCAGTAAATTTGTCAAGGTAATGCCCCGTGATTATAAGCGAGTTTTAGAGGCACTAAAAGAGGCAATTAATTCTGGTTTAAGCGGTGATGAAGCGTTAAATGCGGCATTTGAAGCTAACGCCCAAGATGTTGCCAGAGTTGGAGGAAGTTAATTTCCTAAATCTCTCCTAAAAAGGGGGAGACAGTTTAATAACCGAACTTCCCCCTTTGGCAAAAACTAAAACTTATATACATCAAAAGTTTAAGAGCATATTAAAATTTATAAACATCCTTAAATGATCTAAAACCGACAGGTCTAGCCGTTGTATGTTGGTTATCTAGTCCAAGTTCTTGACAAATAATTCTATAAATGTCAGTGGGAAACCCCCCTTTAAAATCCCATTCATCCGTTCCATTTTGCATTCTTAAAATACCTGAGATATGTTTATACTTATAACCAAGTTTCTTTCGTACAATATAATTTGAAAGTTGCTTACTATGTGTAAATCTTTCTTCTTCAGGAAGCTGACGCATTTCTTCTAATAGCTCATATAATTCCCCGGCCGCTTCTACGCCTTCTAAATATTTCTCATATTTGACACTTAGTCTTCTAACTTCATTCTCTTTATCAACCCTAATCTGTTTTTGATGTTCAACTTCTTGACGTTCTCTTTCTCTTTGAAGTTCTATTTGTCTTAAGCGTTCAACATCAGCATCTTTGCGTTTTCTTTCCTCAGCCTCCCTCCGTTGAATCTCTAAATTATTTCTTTGAAGACTTAATTCATCTTTACGATTAATTCCAACTAACTCTATTGTGACAATATCAAGCCAACTAGGTTTTGATGAGTCTATGTTTTTCCACATATTCTCAACTGTTTCAATAAAACCATCAAATTGATGTGCATAACATGAAGGAATATCATCTTTATTTAACCAAACTTCACTAACTTGTTTCCGTTTTTGAGTAGTTTCAATTTCATACCAAAAACTTACAGGTTCAAAAATGTCATCATTGTCTAATTTTTGAGCTAATTCACGATATTTGCTCTTTATTTTCTTAATATGAAAGAAAACTTGACTGTTTTGATTAGAAAAAGTACAACCAACAAATCCAAAACCTCTATCAGAATGGTAATTCTTGATATAACCAAAGTCTATTGTCATAAAGCCAGTTCTACAAATTGACGAACCACGAAAGGTATATTTTCATTGCATTATAACTTAAATAATGCTATTAGGATAAAATTGCTATAATGCGATCATTTTTAAAGTATGTGTAGAAGTCGAAAGGTGATCGTGTTTTGCGTATTTTTGTATTAAAGATAATTTGCGATCGCCATTTTTTTTGAGGATTGAATCGCCCAACGGATAAAATAACAAAAATTTAAGTTATTATCAACAATAATTTCAAGCATTTTCAACGTCAGAGGAACAAGATAAACCCCTTGACTTTTCTTTAGGATACTTTCTTTTGATAAGTTAAAATAACTTATTTCTTCAATAGCCTCTTTTGTGTAAGATGGGGCAATAAAAAAGCTCAATGCTTGTCCTTTGCCTGTTCGCCAACACATTTTTTCTATTTCTGGTCTTCCCACAGACGACTTATTATAATTTTTACATTCTCCGATTAAGCATGACGGAAAATCGCCTATCATTCCCCATATTTCATATATTGTTTCATCAATAGGAATTAAATTAATATCAATTTGTCCTAAAGCAGTATCTTTATTTGTAACAGATAAAGAACTAATTAGTGTGATTCTTTTGAATAGACTTTTAACTAAATCTTCTAAAAGATTTCCTTGTTCTGTAGTATTTTGAAAGTCCTTAGATTTTATTTTCTGGACAATTTCCTTTTCAAATTTATATTGATCATCACAAGAAAAACAATTATTGCAATTTATTAAATCTTTTTTTTGAATGTCAAAATTAATTCTTTTATTGATGTAGTCCTGAATATCTGTCAAGAACTTATTCTCATCCATCTTTATCTCGTTACTTTTATCTTCAATGGTTCAATATATACCGCTACTTCAAGCTGTTCATTAGGGTACATATAATCACACTCTTCACAATAAGATTCATGATCATTCAGATTTTTTTCAATTCGATGAAACTCTGGACAAAAATATCTTTTAATTATTTTTAGCTCATTTTCGGACTGCATTTGAAATAATATTTTATATAATTCTCCCTCTAAGACACCACAATATTCAGCCAAATCAGAAATGCCAATCAAGCCACCATGATATTTCTGTTTAGTGTATTCTCGAACCAAATTAGATATTTCAGTTTCCTGAGAGAACATAAGCTGAGAGTTTGATATTGTACAATATATATGTAACCACTTCTTCGGGTATATATTCTCGAAAAAGTAGTCCTCCTGTCTTTGTTACAGAAAAAGAATATTTACTCTGATTGTAACAGAAACAGATGTTTCCCTTAACTGGGTTTTTCATCATTTCTTGTAAAACAGCTTGTGCTTCTGGATGAGTTTCCTCAGCGATATTCTTTAGATCATCAAGTGTTACTTCAAAATTAGAGATTTTGGTACCATTAAATGGAGATGATAATTTTGTGTATGAACCATCAAGAAGATGTTTTAAGGTATCTATTCTAATTATCTGTCTAGTGACTTTAGTGATAGCTTTTTTAGAATCTTCTTTTTCCCCAATGAAATAACTTTCTGCAGATGATAAAGGATTATGCCTGTCTAAAATAGCTGTTGAAACAAAATCCTTAACTACTTGAAATGCACCTCTTACTTCTACTATATCTAAATCCTTTCTGAGGATAATTTCGAATTCTTTAGTTGGATAGTAAGATATTTCTTCTAATCCATCTAATTCTCGTTTGATAGTTTTGCTAGAAGCAACTATAAATCCAACAATACTAGGAAACGAAATCTGATCCATCTTAAATTTTTCTGTATCAATCTTTACATTATCTAAATTTCTATTTACTGGCAAAGATTTATGATTCAGTTCAACAACTGTATGTAGTTGAAAATTATGTTTTTGACCTACAAAAGTATTATTTGACCAAGATTGCATCCATTGAATTATTTTTTCAGAATTATTTATGGAAATCAAATAATCAGCTTCACGAGCTGTTAATACCACATCCCTGAGAAAATCTTTGAATTTGCTAGTAAATTGTTGATTAGAAAACTTAATTTTATATTCAGTAATAATCTTATCTACAATATCCTTCTGACTTATAAGTCCAGTAAAATCAATATCCTCATTTTCCCAAAATTTTGTTATTTTTTCTGTGGGCAAACGTCGTAATCTTCTTTTTAATAAATGTTCTTTAAAATCAAAATGATGTTCTGATTCGGGCATTATAATATAGTGAAATTATCTTAATCTATTTAGCTTGATTTTATTGCATGGTTAAATCATATCCAAAAAGAGTTAATTTTAGACATATATATTCTTTTTTGATATAAAGTTACTTTATTGTACCATCAAACAAAATCATGATTTAGAAAAATCCCTTGATATGACTACTCTACTAGATTTGTGTAAACCAGCCATTGAGAAAGGGGAAAAAGTTACCGCTACCCTCCCCATCAAAAATACTAATCGTGTGGTGGGTACTATCCTAGGTAACGAGATTACCAAAAACCACTGGCAAGGTTTACCCGAGGATACGGTGCATTTACACTTCGTCGGTAGTGCCGGGCAAAGTTTAGGTGCCTTTGTACCCAAAGGAGTTACCCTCGAGTTAGAAGGAGATGCCAATGACTATATCGGTAAAGGCTTAAGCGGTGGAAAAATCATCGTTTATCCCGACAAAAAAGCCACCTTTGAAGCTGAGGAAAATATTATCGTTGGTAACGTTGCCTTTTATGGCGCTACCAGTGGAGAAGCCTATATTTCGGGCATTGCGGGAGAGCGTTTTTGTGTGCGTAACTCAGGAGTCACCGCCATAGTTGAAGGTGTGGGCGATCATGGTTGCGAATACATGACAGGGGGTAAAGTAGTCATTATCGGCGATACAGGGCGCAATTTTGCCGCTGGTATGAGTGGCGGTGTTGCCTATATTCTCGATGAAAAAGGAGATTTTGCCACCCGTTGCAATACTGAGATGGTTGGCTTAGAAACCCTCGATGATGCTTCGGAAATTGCCGAGTTAAAACAATTAATTACTAATCATCAACAGCTTACTAATAGCAAAAAAGCTGAAAAAGTCCTTGCTAATTGGCAGGAAAACATCAGTAAATTTGTTAAGGTAATGCCCCGTGATTATAAGCGTGTTTTGGAGGCATTAAAAGAAGCCATTGACTCTGGTTTGAGTGGTGATGATGCCCTCAATGCGGCTTTTGAAGCTAATTCCCAAGATATTGCCCGTGTAAGCGGTAGTTAATTTTTCTTTCTTGTTAGGGGAAAAATACAAGCAATTAAAAAAAATATGATTTTTTTTGGTGGGCATCTGTCCACTTTTTTTTGTATCTGTAGTGTAACCTAAGTTCGGGATAACATTTTCTGGTGAGGGCAGGGAATGGGCAACGGGCACTCTTGCAATGGTGTTTATAGCATTCTTTATTTATATTTCATATTAGTTCAATCAATTGAACTATAAACTGTTAGCCGTGTAATCCATTACACGGTGGGGCAACTGCGAAGCTACAATCTATTTATAACTAATTATCCGAACTTGATATAAGTGATAGTTTATTAATTGTCCATTGCGTACACCTTGACAAGACTATAAATTTTATCTTTAACTCAAGTTATGCGGGGTGTCTTAGGAGCAAGGTTTTTTGTTGTTATCCTAGAGAGGTATTGCTATCTTAATATTTTTTTTATTTTATGACTATTACCAGTTATTCTATGCAATCTTTTGTGGATGAGCAGAGGAAATTTTTTGCCACAGGGGCAACTAAATCCTATGATTTTCGGTTACAACAGTTGAAAAAATTAAAAGAGGCGATCGCCCTTAGACAAGATAAAATATTAGAAGCCTTAAATCAAGACTTAGGTAAACCAAAATTAGAAGGTTGTTTTGAATTAGCAGTTATTTCCGAAATCAGCTACGCCATTAAAAACCTCAAAAAATGGATGAAACCAAAACGAGTAAGCGCCGGCATTGAAAACTTTCCCGCCTGTGCCAAAATCCATTCTGAACCATTGGGGGTAGTATTAATTATAGGGCCATGGAATTATCCCTTTACCCTAATGATTTCCCCCCTCGTAGGGGCGATCGCCTCGGGAAACTGTGCTATGCTCAAACCATCAGAATTAGCACCCCACACCTCCGCCCTCATCACCGAATTAATCAAAGACATCTTTCCCCCCGACTACATCTGCATCCAAGAAGGAGGAGTAGAAATAGCCCAAGAATTACTAAATACCAAATTTGATCATATCTTCTTCACCGGAGGCACAAAAATTGGGCAAATTGTCATGGAATCCGCCGCCAAACAACTAACCCCCGTCACCCTCGAATTAGGAGGAAAAAGCCCCTGCATCGTTGATAAAGAAACCAACCTCAAAATTACCGCCAAAAGAATTACTTGGGGTAAATTCATCAACGCAGGGCAAACCTGCATCGCCCCCGATTACATCCTCGTAGATAAAACCATCAAACAAGAACTTATCACAGAAATCAAACAATGTGTCCACGAATTTTTTGGCGAAAATCCTCACCAAAGCCCCGATTTTGCCCGTATCATCAACCATAAACAATTTGACAGACTAGAACAACTATTAAACCATGGTGATATTATCCTAGGGGGAAAAACCCACCGAGAAGATAAATATATCGCCCCCACCATCATCGATAACGTTTCCCTCAACTCTCCCATCATGGCAGAGGAAATTTTTGGCCCTATTATGCCTATCCTCGAATACAATACCCTTGATGAAGCCATCACCATCGTTAACAGCAAACCCAAACCCCTTGCCCTTTACTTTTTCTCCAACAACTCAGACAACAAAAAACGTATCCTCCATGAAACCTCATCAGGGGGATTATGTTTTAACGAAACCATCATGCAAGTAGGGGTAAAAGATTTACCCTTTGGCGGGGTAGGGGATAGCGGTATTGGGGCATATCATGGCAAAACCAGCTTTGATACTTTTTCCCACCAAAAAGCCGTCTTATCTCGTTATTTCTGGGGCGATTTAAACTGGCGTTATGCCCCCTACAGCGATAAGATAGTCAACTCTTTCAAAAAATTCTACACCAATTGACATTCCGCCAAAATAAGGCTTTTTTGAAAAAAATAAAAAAATGAAAACCATTACCTATTGTCTATTCCCTGATACAATTACTTCACTTTTTGCTGCAAACCCTACATACATTAATTGATAACACAGAGAATGAAATCAAAAACAAAAAATAACGATTGGGGATTAGTCTTAAAAATTTTACCCTACGCTAAAAGAAAATCTCCCATACTATTATTATCTTTTATATTGTTAATTCCCTTATCCATAGCGGGAGCCATTCAACCCTTAATTGTCGGACAAGGTATTTCTTTATTAAGAGGGGAAGATACTTGGGGTTTTTTAGAGTCTTATTCCGTTGCAGAAGGTTTAAATCTACTAGCCTTTATCTTACTAGGAACAATTATTTTTCGGACAATTTTTTTAGCTTGGCAAGGTTTTTTAGTCCAAAAAGTGGGGCAAGAAATTACCGCTTTTATTCGTCAAGATTTATTTAATCATGTTACTTCATTATCATCTAATTTTTTCCATAAAACCCCCGTGGGAAAATTAGTCACAAGGTTAATTAATGACGTAGAAGCCTTAGGAGATGTCTTTGCCACTGGGGCTATAGGTATTCTTAGTGATGTTATCTATATTTTAGCGATTATCATTACCATGGTTTCCCTTCAATGGCAGTTAGCCCTATTGTTGGTATTCATGTTAATTCCTGTTTCAGCTTTAATCGTTTATTTCCAAAAGCAATATCGTAAAGCTAACTATGTGGCAAGGGAAGAATTATCCGTCTTAAATGCCATGCTACAAGAAAATGTGGTAGGTATTAATATTGTGCAATTATTTCGCCGTGAAAGACATAATAGCGAACTATTTCGCACTGTCAATGAGCGTTATCGATTGGCCGTCGATAAAACAATTTTCCATGATTCAGCGGTATCGGCTACCCTTGAATGGATTTCCCTAGTTGCGATCGCCGTTGTCCTTTGGATCGGAGGGGTGCTAATATTAGGAGATAACCTCAACTATGGTACATTATCCGCCTTTATTCTCTATTCCCAACGATTATTCGATCCTCTCAGACAGTTCGCTGATAAGTTTACCATGTTCCAAGCAGGATTTACAGCTATCGAACGTATTTCCGAATTGATGAATATTCCCATCGAAATCCAAGATAAGGATAATGACATTAGCCTAAACCACCACAACGCCAACCAAGATGCCGTAGGGGAAATTCGCTTTGAAAATGTCTGGTTTGGCTATAAACCTGATGAATATGTACTCAAAAACCTTAACTTCACCATTCGCCCGGGAGAAAAAGTCGCCCTCGTAGGGCCCACAGGGGCAGGTAAAAGCTCCATCATCAGGCTTCTCTGTCGTTTATACGAACCCACCCAAGGTAGAATTTTAGTGGACGGTATCGACATCCGAGACATCACCCAAGCCGAATTAAGAAGCCATATCGGGGTCATATTACAAGAAAGTTTCATTTTTGCAGGGGATGTGAAAAGAAATATCACCCTAGGAGAAACCTATGATTTTGATGAAATAGAAAATGCCGTCAAACTCACCAACATAAAGCCTCTCATCGAAGAATTGCCCCAAGGTTACAACACCCAATTACGGGAAAGGGGTGCAAACCTATCCGCAGGGCAAAAACAATTACTGGCTTTTGCAAGGGTAGCTATTCGTAACCCCAATATTTTAGTCTTGGATGAAGCCACCTCCAGCCTAGACGTTTCCACAGAAGCCGACACCCAAAAGGCTTTAGATGAATTATTAATCAATAAAACCGCTATTATCATCGCCCACCGTCTTTCTACCATTCGTAATGTGGATAAAATTTTAGTCCTTAAACAAGGGGAATTAATCGAATCGGGTAATCATGATCAATTATTGGCAGAAAATGGTTTATATGCCAGTTTATATAAATTGCAAATGTTAGCCACTGTTTAGGTGTTGCTTATGGGGTGTTAGGTTTTAATAAAAATTCGGTGTCGTGGTGTAAACAATAGACAATTAATAAACTATACTATGCCACCTTTAATATCAAGTCCGCTTTATTACTTATCAATAAGTTCAATTTATTGAACGAACTACCGTTAGCCTTGTAATTCATTACATAGTGGGGTAAATGCGAAGATATAATCTATTTATAACTAATTTTTCAAACTCAATATAACCTGCAACCTGTACGGACGTACCATGGTACGTCCCCTAGCATACTAACAAATCCCGAACACAAGTTAAACAATAAATATCAATAGTTTGGGCATAGAATAGCCTTTAAAAAATAAACAACAAAACATCATTATCTAATCTACTATTCATTCTCAATAATCTTTTGCCTTTTACCTAAAAATCTTTGAGAGTTTATAATTAAGAAATATTAAGTAATTTATGGCATAAAGATTAAGTTGTGAAAAAAGTTGTGGTCATTGGGGCGGGAATAGGTGGATTAACAGCAGGGGCTTTGTTGGCGAAAAGGGGCTATGATGTGACAATTTACGATCAAGCCATCGTACCGGGGGGTTGTGCTTCTACCTTTAAGCGTAGGGGTTTTACTTTTGATGTAGGGGCTACTCAGGTGGCAGGATTAGAAAAGGGGGGCATTCATGAGCGTATTTTTAAGGAATTGGATGTTGAATTACCTTCGATGACAATTTGTGATCCTGCTTGTGCGGTTTTTTTGCCAGAAGAAAAAGAACCCATTATGGTGTGGAGAAATCCTCAAAAATGGCAACAAGAAAGGGAAAAACAGTTTCCGAATAGTGAAAATTTTTGGTCTTTGTTTAAGTTTTTGTTTGATGCAAGTTGGCGTTTTCAAGGGAGAGATCCTGTGTTACCTCCTCGCAATTTGTGGGATTTTTTTCAGCTTATTCAGGCTTTAAGGCTCGATACTTTTGTTACTGTACCTTTTACTTTTATGACGGTAGCTAATTTGCTTAATTTGTTAGGATTAAAAGATGATCGCCGCTTAAAAACTTTCCTTGATTTACAGCTTAAATTATATTCTCAGGTAAACAGTGAGGAAACGGCTTTGTTATATGCTGCTACTGCTCTTTCTGTATCCCAAGAACCCCAAGGATTATATCATTTAGATGGTAGTATGCAGGTATTGTGCGATCGCCTCGTCACTGCCCTAGAAAAATATGGTGGCAAGTTAAAAATGGGTTATTTTGTGGAAAAAATACACACGGAAAATGGCATGGCAAAAGGGGTCACTATTAAAAATAAGAAAAAAGGTGAAATTTTTCAAGAAAATGCTAATCATGTGGTGGGTAATATTACGGTAAATAATTTAGTAAAAATGACTGATAATTTACCCAATGGATATGGTAAAAGAGTGCAAAAGTTAGAACCTGCATCGGGAGCATTTGTTATTTATTTAGGAGTTGATGAATCTGCTATCCCTGAAAATTGCCCTCCCCATTTACAATTTCTCTATGACTATGATCAACCCATTGGCGAAATTAACTCTTTGTTTGTGTCCGTGAGTAAACCTAATGATGGACGAGCGCCCCAGGGCAAAAGAACTATTATCGCTTCTTCCTTCACCGATACTGCCCTCTGGTGGAATAAAAATAAAGCTGATTATGACCAATTAAAACAAGAATACAGCCAAAGGGCGATCGCACGGTTAGGGACATACTTTCACCTTACCCCTGAAAATATCATCCATCAAGAAGTGGCAACACCCCTTACCTTCGCTAAATATACCGCCCGAGAAGATGGCATCGTCGGTGGTGTGGGACAAAGAATTAGTACCTTCGGCCCCTTTGGATTTGCCCCCCGTACCCCCATTAAAAATCTTTGGCTAGTGGGAGATTCTGTACATCCAGGAGAAGGCACTGCAGGGGTTAGTTATTCAGCCCTAACCGTTGTCCGTCAAATTGGTTTGTAAATTTATATCACAAAAATTGCGGTTTTTTTGACTATTAGGGAGATAGTCTGTTATTATTGTTTTATAATGGGAATCTATTCATTTTAAATTATGAGTGGTTAGATTCTAATTATACTAAACATACTTACATTATGAACCATCCGAGAGAAAAAGTCAACAAAAAAAGCGTTCAGCTTGAAGCATAACTCCTTAGGCAAAACGCTTTAAAAATATAAAAAAATCAAACAACGTTAGCCACGATACTGAATACGTTTAATTTTAGCTCCAAGACTTTGTAACTTTTGTTCAATATTTTCATAACCTCGATCAAGATGTTGTAATCCTTGTACCAAAGTTTTGCCATCTGCCGCCAAACCAGCAATAACCAAAGCAGCGGACGCCCTTAAATCCGTAGCCATAACAGGAGCGCCCGAAAGACCATAAATACCTTTGACCACAGCACAATTACCCTTAACCTTAATATCAGCGCCCATGCGTTTTAACTCAGCAACATGACGTAAACGATTTTCAAACACCGTTTCAGTAATCACACTATTCCCCTGAGCCACCGTCAATAGCGCCATAAATTGGGCTTGCATATCCGTAGGAAAACCGGGATGAGGAGCAGTTTCGATGTCCGCTGAGCGAATTTCCCCAGGGATAACCCTAAGACTGGTTTCTGATTCTTTAGCGATTCCGACGCCAATTTCTTCCAACTTCGCAATCACAGGAATCAAATGTTCGTGGTTAACGGCCGTAAGAGTAATGGGAGAATGGGTGATAGCCCCAGCCACTAAAAATGTACCAGCTTCGATGCGATCGGGAATAATCGCATAATCAGTGGTATGCAGACTTTTAACCCCTTCAATGATAATAGTATTTGTCCCAGCGCCCTTAATCTTTGCCCCCATACTATTGCAAAAATTAGCCAGATCAACAATTTCAGGTTCTTGAGCAGCATTTTGAATAATGGTTTCACCTTCTGCAAGGGTTGCCGCCATCATGATAGTTTCCGTAGCGCCCACACTAGGATAATCAAGGAATATATTTGCGCCCTGCAATCTTTTTTTACCCCCCTTCACCGAAGCATTAACCACCCCATGTTCAATAATCACATCAGCGCCCATAGCCTGAAGCCCTCTGACGTGAAGGTCAACAGGACGAGAACCTATCGCACATCCCCCCGGTAAAGGCACATGGGCAACCCCTAAACGGGTGAGAATAGGCCCAATAACAAAGAAACTAGCACGAAGTTGGGATACTAACTCGTAGGGTGCTTGAGCGTCTTTTAATTGACGGGCATCAATATCCCATACATCTTGATTTTGTTCTATTTTAACCCCTAAAGCGTTCAACACCTGACCCATAAATTGCACATCTTTAAGGGTGGGAACATTAGTTAAGCGACATTCTTCACTACATAATAAAGTTCCTGCCAAAATGGCTAGGGCTGAATTTTTTGCCCCACTGATTCTTACCTCCCCTTGGAGGGGATTTTTGCCGATAATTTCCAAAGCTACTTGGTTATAGTCTTGGGTGAATGTGCTTGATGAATTTGTCTGAATAAAAGTATTAATAGCCTTTACCTCCCGATTTTGTTTAAAAATAAAGTTTAACCATAATATTTCGTTATGATTCTACCTGATAATTTATGTTTTGTTCGTTTTTTATTTAAATTTACATTTATCTTAAGTGTTTTCACTGTTATAGCAGAATCAAGTCTAATTTTTTTCTCCCCAAAGATGTAGTAAATAAGTATTTATTTTTTGTCTATGTTATGTTCCATTGACCATGGATTTTTAGGGTATAATTTTGGGGTGATTATTTCAGAATCTTCTCACTAAGAGTTAGATGAAATTGTCAAGTAATATACATATTATGAGGGGACGGTATTTGTGGTAAACACCATTAGTAAGCCAGAACAAAAAGTTAACAATATTTCCACCGATAGTAATGATTCCCTTGCGCTATGGTTAAGGGAATTGAGCGATCGCATCATAGACGGTGAACAGATTACCAGAGAAGAAGCCTTAAAAATTACCACCATCGAAGGAGAAGAAAATATCCTTTTGTTGTGTGAAAATGCTGATCGTATTCGTCAGGCCCGTTGTGGTAATGTAGTTGACCTATGTAGTATCGTTAACGTTAAATCGGGAAATTGTTCAGAAAACTGTAGTTTTTGCTCACAATCGGTACACCACCAGGGAAAAGACTCCCCCGTTTACGGTTTAAAAACCGAAGATGAAATTTTAGAATATGCCAAAGCGGCAGAAGCGGCGGGGGCAAAAAGATTTTGTTTAGTATCCCAAGGGCGAGGAATAAAATATAATAGCCCTAAAACCAACGAATTTGCCCAAATTATCTCCACCGTACGCCGTATCATTGAGGAAACCAACGTAAAACCCTGTTGCGCCCTAGGGGAGATTACCCAAGAACAAGCCCAACAACTCAAAGAAGCAGGGGTAACCCGCTATAACCATAACCTTGAGGCATCGGCGAATTTTTATGAAAAAATCGTTACCACCCACACTTGGCAAGATCGGGTAGATACGGTGAAAAACCTCAAAGCCGTTGGCATACAAGCCTGTACAGGGGGCATTATGGGTATGGGAGAGAGTTGGGAAGATCGGGTTGATTTAGCCCTTTCTTTGCGAGAATTAGAAGTAGAATCCGTGCCTATTAATTTACTTAATCCCCGAGAAGGTACACCCCTAGGAGAGCAGAATAAATTAACTCCCTTACAAGCCCTAAAGGCGATCGCCCTTTTCCGTTTTATCTTACCAGAGCAAATTCTCCGTTATGCAGGGGGTAGAGAAACCGTCATGGGAGAATGGCAAAAACAAGGTTTAATTTCGGGAATTAATGCTATGTTAATCGGTAATTATTTAACCACCCTCGGGCAATCTCCCCAAGAAGATCAAGCCATGCTAGAATCCCTCGGTTTAGAAGGGGGAGAAGCCCCTGTCCCCTATCAAAATGAATCCATTGGCTAAAGACGACCAAAACCAACTCAAAATTAATCCTATCCATGAGTTTTTGTGGGCATTGACAGGTTTAATGCTCACGGTTTTTGGTACATTTGTAGAGGTCTTTTTTGTAATTCCCCAAGGCACGAGCTTAGAAAGTTTTACCCCGACTTCCTTGGGGGTAACTTATCAGTTGGTGGGGGTATTCTTAACGGGTTGTTTGGGAGGAAAAAATGCTGGAACATATGCCCAAATAGCTTATCTGGTACTAGGTTTATTTAAACTCCCTGTTTTTTATCAAGGGGGAACTTTTGAGTATTTAAATCAACCCAGTTTTGGTTATATTCTCGGTTTTATTCCAGGGGCTTGGTTATGCGGTTATTTGGCTATACCTGGCAAAAGAAGATTGGAAATATTTGTCTATGCGATCTTTTTTGGATTACTGGTAGTTCATCTATGCGGTATTCTCTATCTAGTAGGCTATACTTTTATTACTCCTATTTTCGGCAATGAGTTAGACCCCAATTATCTAACCGATGCCATTAATCTTTATACTGTTACTCCTTTTTTCTCTCAAATTATTCTAATTCCTCTCATTGCCACCGTTGCTTTTATCATTCGACTGATTTTATTTTACTAGGGATACTTTAAAACTTTTAGCTTCTATAAACCTTATTTTAGTGTAAACAATAGCCTAAACTATGAGGAAAAATTTTTATTTTTGGTTAGTGGCGATCGTTGGTTTAATCATTGATCAACTGACCAAGGTTTGGACAATTTTAACCTTTGAAAATGTTAATGATACTATTCCTCTGTGGGAGGGGGTATTTCATTTTACCTATGTGCAAAATACAGGGGCGGCTTTTAGTTTTTTTACGGGGGGAGCATTTTGGCTCAGGTGGCTATCTTTATTTGTCAGTGTGGTATTAATTGTTTATGGACTAATGGAGAAGTTACCGAAGCCTGAACAATGGGGCTATGGTTTAATTTTGGCAGGGGCTTTTGGTAATGGTATTGATCGTTTTATTTTCGGCTATGTGGTAGATTTTTTTGATTTTCGTTTAATTAATTTCCCTGTGTTTAATATTGCGGATGTATGTATTAACATAGGGATTGTTTTTCTTATTTATGGTATGTTTCAGGAAAATTGATCTTGAACGAAAGCAATGGACAATGGACTAAGGCAATTGACAATGGACAATGGACAATGGACAATTTAGTTAATTGATAATTAATCTTTTTATAAATACATACTGAATATCCTAAGATCATAAGGATAGAGAATTTTAAGATACTGATATGGTAAAAACCGAAAAAAAGCGTACTTTCCTGTTAGAGTTTGAAAAACCTTTGGTGGAGTTACAGGCAAGGATTGATCAAATTAGGGAACTAGCAGAGGAAACTAATGTAGATGTGTCTGGGCAAGTCAGCGAGTTGGAGTCTAAAGCAGAACAACTCAGATTAGAGATTTTTAGTAGTTTAACCCCTTCCCAAAAGTTACAAATTGCCCGTCATCCTCGTCGCCCTTCTACCCTTGATTATGTTCAAGCCATGACCGATGATTGGTTTGAGTTACATGGCGATCGCCGCGGGAATGATGATCCCGCCCTCATTGGTGGTATCGCAAGACTCGATGGACGAGGAGTTATGATTATTGGTCATCAAAAAGGAAGGGATACCAAGGATAATGTGGCCCGTAATTTTGGTATGGCTTCCCCTGGGGGATACCGCAAGGCCATGCGTTTGATGGAACACGCCAACCGTTTTTCGTTGCCCATTATTACCTTTATTGATACCCCTGGGGCTTACGCTGGGGTAGATGCAGAAAAATTGGGGCAAGGAGAGGCGATCGCCTATAATCTGCGAGAAATGTTCAGTCTCGATGTACCTATTATTACCACCGTTATCGGTGAAGGAGGTTCTGGGGGTGCTTTAGGCATAGGGGTAGCTGAAAAATTAATGATTTTTGAACACTCTGTTTACACCGTAGCTAGTCCCGAAGCCTGTGCTGCCATTTTGTGGAAGGATGCCAAAAAATCTGAACAAGCCGCCCTGGCCCTGAAAATTACCGCCAAGGATTTATTACACTTAGGTATTGTCGATCAGATTTTAGCAGAACCCCCTAACTGCGCCCATTCTGATCCCCTTGGAGCCGCCGATATTCTCAAAAAAGCCATTTTAGATAACTTAGAATATCTCTCTAGCCTCACCCCAGAACAACGTAAAAACCTCCGTTACGACAAGTTCCGTCAAATCGGCGTATTCTTGGAAGGCTAAATTTAGGCAATAGGGAATGGTGATAAAAAAAATAATTGTCCATTGTCAATTGTTCATTGTCCATTGATTCCGTGTTTTCTGGGATCAGAAACTGTTATAATTTAAAAGTGAATTTTGTTACAAAACTTCATAAAGACGGTTTTTAACTGTCGTAGAGGGTAAAAACGATGAAGCAATCAGGAAAAGTAATAGAGCTAACCTGAAAGATCATCATTCAACCCGAATGTTGTACAAGGATTAAATAATATCATGGAAAATTCCCCCAATCAAAAACGAGCTATCATCACGGGCGCCAGTAGTGGGATCGGAAAAGCAGTAGCCATCAAATTCGCTCAAGCAGGAATTGATCTATGTCTTATCGCTCGTTCTGCCCAAAAACTGGACGAAGTCGCCAAAATAGCAACCGATTATGGGGTACAAGTAAAAACTCATCCTTTTGACCTTGAGGAGGTGTCACAGGTTCAAGGGGCGATCGCCCATATAGTAGAGCAATGGGGTGGCATCGATATATTAGTGAATAACGCAGGAATTGCCTACACCAACTTATTAAGGGAAACTCCCCTAAAAGATTGGCAAAAAGTTATCAATCTGAACTTAACCAGCGTCTTTCAATGTATCATGGGAGTATTACCAACCATGAGAGAACAACAACAAGGAACAATTATTAATGTGGCATCCATCGCTGCCAGTAGTCCTTTTCCCCAATGGGGTACTTATGCCGTCAGCAAAGCGGCGATCGTTACCCTTAGTCAATCCTTAGCCATGGAAGAAAGAAGCAATGGTATCAGAGTTACCACCGTATCCCCCGGTGCCGTAAATACCCCCATCTGGGACACAGACACCGTTAACGCAGATCTTAACCGCTCTGCCATGTTAACTCCCGAAATCGTTGCCGAAACCATCCTTCATGCCGCCTTACTACCCCAGTCATCAGTAATTGAAAACTTGACTGTTACCCCCAGTTTAGGCGCATTGTAAATTATAAACTCATAGATTTAAAGAATTATTTATAAAATCAAAACCGATCTTTAAATCGTTATCGAACTTTGTTTAACTATCCTCAAAATAGTTAACCCAAATAAAACCATACAAGTAATCTTATAACTTTAATCATGACAGTATTTTCCAACGGTTCTGACTCTCTTAAAGAAAACTCTCTAAATTCTCAATCCATCGTTACCGAAGTATTCAACAATGTTGGTAGTCGTCCTGATCGCAACACCCACGACGGCAAAGAAGCTCAAATTCAAGCCATCAAAGAAGAAAATAAACAAAAAATGATGGATTCAGTATATCAAATGTTAGAGTGTGTAGGAGAAGATCCAGAACGGGAAGGATTGCTCAAAACACCTAAAAGGGTAGCAGAAGCTATGCAGTTTCTTACCCAAGGTTATAGCCAATCTTTAGAAAAGCTCGTTAATGGAGCGATTTTTGATGAAGGTCATAACGAAATGGTCTTAGTCAGAGATATTGACTTTTTCAGCCTTTGTGAACATCATATGTTACCTTTCATGGGACGCGCCCATGTTGCTTATATCCCCAATCAAAAAGTAGTGGGATTGAGTAAACTTGCTCGTATCGTGGAAATGTATTCTCGCCGTTTGCAAGTACAAGAAAGACTGACTCGCCAGATTGCTGAGGCTGTACAAACTATTCTCGATCCCCGTGGAGTGGCTGTGGTAATGGAAGGTAGTCATATGTGTATGTCCATGCGTGGGGTACAAAAACCCGGTTCTTGGACTGTCACCAGTGCTATGATTGGGGTTTTCCAAGACGAAGACAAAACCCGTGAGGAATTTTTGAATCTCATTCAGCATCAGCCCCAATTTAGATAATCTTATGAGGGCGATTTTTCGCCCTTTTTTTTAAGCTAAAAATCCGATAATAGTTTGAGTTAGGGATGATAAATCTGGGGTAAGGGGCGCTGGAATCATCGCACCCCGTGAGTCCAATAATTGTACTAAAATTAAATAAACGACCCCTAATAATACTGAGATAATTCCTGTAATTACCGCCACTAATTTTTTTCTTTCCATAATTAATTTGATTATTTTTTCAGTTTTAAAATTTTTATAATAGCTTATAGTTTGTCGCTAGAATAATAATAAATTTTTTTTAATTAAATTAGAATCATTAAATATTTAAATCTTCGGGTATTTCAGCATAAGTTCTCAAAAATGAACCATTAAGGCTTATATTTTGCCATTGACTAGGATTCCCCATCAAAAAGATTTGAGGTACATTTTCCGCCCCATAGGCGCTGATAGATTCAATTTCTAACGCAAAACTACCAGCCTCAAAAGTCGGGTTATAATCCCCATCGTATTCAAACTTACTGAGCATCAATTGCATAGAATACATTTGACTAGAATCAAATTTATCTGCTTCAGGCACGGTTTTCGCTCTGAATACGGGAATTAAATCAGTGAATTTAATATCAATAATATTATCATTACCATCAGTATCAAAAGAGTAACAATAACTTAAACCATCCCACTTACCTTCGCAACGGGTAATAAATTTATAGCGTTTCCCATCTCCCCGCACTTTTAAACGAATACCTTGATAGTTTGACAAATCCCATGGTTTAGTAAAATTTTTTGTTCTGACTGAGGCAAAACCGCCGTTATTAGCAGTAGAAACCATGCCACTAAATATTACTTTTTGATTGTCAATTTTGAGGCTACTTTGACTTACTCCCCCCATGACAATATCATCCACAGCACCCCATAGATTTTTAATTTCTTCGGTGGTATTATGGAAGTCAAAAAGGAGGGTTTCTTCAGGTGTTAATGTCGTGTTGATTAGATTAAATAAGGATTGGTTATTATTTTCTGGAAAGCAAATTATATTAGTTACTCTTTCTAAGATTGATGGGTTTATTTCTTGTATATTATTAATAGTTTTAACATCTAATTTTTGCTGATTTAAATAGTTTAATGTATTTTTTGATAATTTACTTTCAGAGGAAATTATTAATATTAAATTCATAATTACATTGGGTTTTAAATTATTATTTTGTGAAAGATTAAACGTTTTTTGTAAACAATTTAACCAAGGAAAAATTTCAAAGTAGTTTATGGTTTCCCACAGTCTTTTGATTTTCATTGTAGTTTAACCCTCTGTAATTTTTTATATAAAAAAGAGACCTTTTTGGGTCTCTTAAATACTCTGTGAATTATGCGAAAATGTAGTCGTATAGTTCGCTAGGATCGGGTTCAGGGCTTTCCTCAGCGAATTTCACAGCGTCATCAATAGTTGCCATTACTTTTTTATCGATCGCATCTAATTCTGCTTGAGTAACGATCTTATTCTCAATAAGATATTGGGCGAATTTTTTAATAGGGTCTCTAGCGTTCCAAAATTCCTTTTCTTTCGCATCCCTTAATTCATCAGGATCTGCCAAGGAATGTCCACGGAAACGGTAGGTTAAGGCTTCGATAAGGGTGGGACCTTCTCCTGCTCTTGCACGGGCGATCGCCTTTTGAGCCACATCACGAACAGCTAAAACATCCATTCCATCAACCTCATAACCTTCCATATTAAACACACTGGCTTTTTTGTAGATTTCAGGCTGAGATGTAGCGCGATCGTGAGCCATACCAATGGCCCATTTATTATTTTCCACCACATAAATAACAGGCAACTTCCACAACGCCGCCATATTCAAACATTCAAAAAACTGCCCATTATTACTAGCACCATCACCAAAGAAACATACCGTCACCTGATCAGAACTTTCATCCCCCAACGCCTGACGACGGTACATAGTTTGATAAGCTGCCCCAGTAGCCACAGGAATCCCCTCCGCTACAAACGCATAACCCCCTAATAATTTATGTTCCGCAGAAAACATGTGCATAGAGCCACCACGCCCTTTACTACACCCAGTAGATTTCCCAAACAACTCCGCCATTACTTCCCTGGCGGGAACATTACTACTGAGGGCATGAACGTGATCCCTATAGGTACTACAAACATAATCTTCATCAGCTCTCAAAGATTTGACAATACCACTAGAAACCGCCTCTTGTCCGTTGTAGAGGTGAACAAAACCGAACATTTTACCCCTGTAGTACATCTCAGCGCACTTATCCTCAAATAAGCGTCCTAAAACCATATCTTCGTAATAAACCAGACTTTCTTCTTTAGAAATTTTTACCGTAGAATGATCAAATTTTGGTAGGGTTCTTTCTTCTGCCATATCAAATTACTATATTTATTTATCTTAATTATCAAATATCCTCGCCCAATTAGCAATCAACAATAGACTTTAACTTTCATTGATTAATCTATTCCTCCTTCAACTTGCCGAAGCGGCGATCGCGCCTTTGATAATCCAAAAGTGCTTGATAAAACTCCTGACGATTAAAATCAGGCCACAAAGTAGGAGTAACATACATTTCCCCATAAGCCATTTGCCATAACAAAAAATTACTTAAACGCATTTCCCCACTAGTACGAATCAGCAAATCAGGATTAACAATACCCTTAGTGTAAAGATGACTTTCAAAAATTTCCTCATTAATATCCTCCACCTCCAATTTACCCTCCTGTACCTCACGGGCAATATGACGACAAGCATGGAGAATTTCTTGACGACCACCATAATTAGTGGCAACATTAAACTGAATACCCGTATTATTAACTGTAGTATCCATGGCGTGGGCAATTTCCCTTTGTAAAGAAGTCGGCAAAACCGTCAAATCCCCCACAAATCTAATTTTTACCCCCTCACTCATCATCTCCGCCAACTCTCGCCGTAAAACCCCTTCAAACAAAGTCATCAGAAAATCCACCTCCAAACGAGGTCTTCCCCAATTTTCCGTAGAAAAAGCATAAGCTGTGAGAACATCAACCCCCCAATCATCACAACATCTCAACAAATTTTTAAGGGCTTCCACGCCCCTTTGATGTCCTACCATTCGGGGTAAGGCACGTTTTTTTGCCCAACGGCCATTACCGTCCATAATCACCGCCACATGACGGGGCATTTTTTCGGGAACTAAATCAGAAGGCAATTCCATTAAACTTTGGGGCACATTCATTTAACCATTAACTCTCAAGTAATTATATTACTTTAGCTAACCATCGTAAAAGTTTCAAAAATGTAGATAATTTGATCATAAAAAAATTACAGTGAACAATAACTGTCACTGCAACGATATTAACAATACAAAAAGTATTGTTTTTTATTAATGACAACGGTGGGTATTGCCCACCTCAAAGATGTTGTTGAGACTTTTTTAAACTGAAAAGTCATCAATTCAGCTCTAGCCCCCAGCCACAGCAGGAACGATACTTACTTCATCCCCATCATTTAAAGTCGTATCAGTGTTATCTAAAAATCTAATGTCTTCACTATTAACATAAAAGTTTAGAAAACGACGGGGAGTGCCTTGCTCATCACAAAGACGGGCTTTAATACCAGGATAATTGGTCTCAAGCGCATCAATTAAAGTTGCCACATTAGTAGCATCACATTCCACGATCGCCTCTTCCTTAGTAAATTTTTGTAAAGGGGTAGGAATTAATACTTTTACTGCCATTGTTCTACAAATATTATTTTATAAATAGTAATTTTTACAAAAAAAAAGACCTTTAAAAAGTCTTGGGAAAAACAAGGGGCATAAAAACCCCCCGTTCGAGAATCTATCTTACACTAAAACTTGTTGCCATTCTAGGCGATCTAAGGTGCGAGAACGTTCTAAAGCTCTTTCAAAACTGTCTAATTTAGGCTCAATTAATAAAGGTTCACTAATATAACCCTGTACAGCTTCTTGGGTTTTTAAACCATTACCCGTGATATATACAACGGTACTTTCTTCAGGGTCAATTTTTCCTGCTTCTACCAATTTTTTGAGTACAGCAATGGTCGTACCCCCAGCGGTTTCGGTGAAGATACCTTCGGTTTCAGCTAGAAGTTTGATACCTTCAATGATTTCGGCATCAGTCACAGATTCAATATTACCATTAGTTTTACGGGCAATATCAAGGGCATAAACACCATCAGCGGGATTACCAATGGCAATGGATTTAGCAATGGTATTGGGTTTAACAGGGGTAACAAAATCTCTACCCTCTTTGAAAGCCTGAGCAATGGGAGAACATCCTTCCGCTTGCGCCCCACTGAAACGAACATCCTTATCATCCACTAAACCAACCTTGACAAATTCTTGGAATCCTTTATAAATTTTGGTGAATAAAGAACCAGAAGCCAAAGGAGCAACAATGTGATCAGGTAATTTCCAGCCTAGTTGTTCCGCTACTTCATAACCAAGGGTTTTTGAGCCTTCGGAGTAGTAGGGACGGAGGTTGATGTTCACAAAACCCCAACCATAAGTGTTGCCCACCTCAGAGCAAAGACGGTTGACTTGGTCATAATTTCCTTTCACCGCCATAACGGTAGGGTTGTAGATTAAAGTACCTAATACCTTACCTGCTTCTAAGTCAGAGGGAATAAAAACACAACAGTCTAAACCAGCGTGGGCAGCGATCGCAGCGGTGGAGTTAGCAAGGTTTCCTGTACTTGCACAAGATACGGTAGTAAAACCCAATTCTTGGGCGCGAGTTAAAGCAACGGAGACAACCCGATCCTTAAAACTAAGGGTGGGCATATTGACAGCATCATTTTTAATGTAGAGATTTTTAAGACCTAAGCGACGAGCAAGACGATCAGACTTCACTAAAGGAGTCATTCCTGTACCCACATCGATGGGGTTATCGGTTTCCACAGGCAAAAATGCTTTATAGCGCCAAATGGAGTTTGGTCCGGCCGCAATACTTTCACGGCTTACTTGACGACGAATTTCATCATAATCGTAAGCGACTTCTAAGGGAGCAAAAGTTTCTTCACAAATGTTAATCGCCTTAAGGGGATATTCTGTTCCCCCTTCTTTGGATACTAATTTGGTGAAAGTGGGTTTTTTCTTGGTGGTGTCAGTTGCGATCGCAGTTGTCATGATACTTTATTTCTCCGTGTGCTTTTAACTACTTATTTGGAAATTTCTAATTAATTTATGATTGCTTAAACATAAGCATAACAACTCCCTTTTAAACTGTCAACTATACCCGACTATTTTTGTCGGGATTAATATATGAGATGATTGAAAATTAGCAAAATAATTGAAAACCGTTAATTCTTATTTCCCCCCTTTCCCCACGGCACCTTTTCCCACAAACCCTAATTGTTCAATAGCCTTTCTGGTTTTATAATTAGGAGTGAAATGATTCATAGAAATTGAGGAAAAGCGGTGCTACTATCAAAAGGTTTTGAAGTTGAAGTTTATACAGGAACACCAGAAGGAGAAGTAGTGGGGCTTTCTAGTCAAATTGTCAGAGACTTACATGGTTTCGTCAGAGAGCCTGATAATCGTAACGTCGAATATACCACCGCTCCTCTTTGTAATTATGATCGTCTCCTTTGCGCCTTATTACGTCCCCGCCGAGACTTAAGAAACTATCTAAAATCTGTGGGAAACTATACCATCGTACCAGGTAGCACCCTTTCTTTAGGAGATAGTAAGCGTTTTTATCGTTCAGATCCGAGTAATCACTACCATGATTATATCGAAAACACTTATCATACCAATATCGTCACCGCCAGTATTCATATTAATATCGGCATAGATGATATTGAAACCCTCATTAGGGCTTATCGCCTCATTAGACTAGAAGCCCCTCTCATTCTTGCTCTTAGTGCTTCCTCTCCCTTCCTTGATAACAAACCTTCTGGTTATCACTCTACCCGTTGGCATTTATTTCCCCATACTCCTAAAGATGTCCCTTTATTTCATAATCATCAACACTTTATCGATTGGACACAACAACAACTCCTCCTGGGTACAATGCAAAATGTAAGACATCTGTGGTGTTCCGTGCGTCCTAACGGTGATAATCGTCCCTATAGTCTCAATCGTCTGGAATTGAGAATATCCGATTTGGTTTTAAATCCTATCCATCTTTTAGCCATTACAGCCTTTTTAGAAGCAAGAATTTGGCAAGTGTTGGAGAATGAAAATTTAGATCCTTTGCAACAAAGTAGTATTAGTCATGGGAATTTGGAAACCGAATTACTTAATATGGTTAAATACAATGAACAGGAAGTGAGTAAAAATAGTTTAGATGGTCAACTTTTTCACTGGCAAGATGGTAGAAAAATTGTGGCGAAAGAATGGATAGAGCAACTGTTGACGGAGTTATTTCCTGTGGCTAGGGAAAAGGGTTTTAGTTGTTTTCTCAGCCCTGTTAGGGGAATATTACAAGAAGGTAATCAGGCTCAAAAATGGTTGAATCAGTATCATCAAGGAATGAACATTGGAGAAATTATGAAACAGGCCATTAAGGTAACCCATCAGGAGGAAATAGAGTTAGAGGATAAACTTTGTGAACAAATTTTAGTGGCCTAGGGATTATTCATACATCAAGGAAAATAATTCATCTCATAAACTAGGCTCTATAATGAAGTTATAAGAAGTCTTATTGGTGTTTGTTGTCCATTGTTATGTATTATCGCTACCAAAATCCTTTTTCATCAAACCATACTATCTGTTTATGAAATCTAAATTTCCCAAATCTTTAAAATCTATTTATCGTCAAGAGCCTATTTCTGCTTTTATTGTCATTTTTGGAGCAGTAGATTTGGCCATGGGGGGATTTAGTGAACGTTGGAGTCTGTTATCTTTTGGACTGGTGTTAGTTATCATGGGGTTGATGATGCGTTGGTTACAAGCTCAACAAATACAGAAGAAGAAAAAACCTCGTTCAATTCCCCGTCGTTATTTACCTGAGGGGGATAACACTTTTGTCGAACCCCTTCCTGTATTACGTAGAAAACAAGATTATCGTGATTATTAATCATAGTCATCAACAAAATCTCTTAAAAATCGGTGAGGTTGCTTCGGTTAGCAGTATTCCCATTAAAACTATCCGCTATTATGATGATTTGGGGCTGTTGAATCCTCATATTACCCGTAGTAAGGCGGGTTATCGTTTATTTGATCAATCTATTTTTAATCGTCTTAGTTTTATTAGGCGATCGCAATCTTTGGGTTTAAGTTTAAAAGAAATTGAACATATTCTAAAAATTTATGATCAAGGTGATATTCCTTGCGGTGTTGCTAAGGAAGTTCTATTGGATAAATTGGACAACATAGAACAACAAATTGAGCAGTTACAAATTTTACGCACTGAGTTAAAAGGGATTCTTTTGGGATGGCAGTTTGCTGAAAGATTAGATGATAAAATTTGCCCGAATATTCAACAAAACCGTTGACTAAATTGGGCTTAATAGTTAGAGGTATGATTAAGTGTTGGGGAGATGGGGAGTAGGAGTGATAGATAATAGTTTAATTATTCATTGTTAATTGTTTAAACTTTTAAAAACGGTCAATTTTATTCCGAAGTCAAGTTAAGCATAATGTTTTTTGAAAATTTATGTTGACATTTTGATTAAGGGTTAGCTATAATAATTAACTGTGGAAACACAAGGGTCGATGCCCGAGTGGTTAATGGGGGCGGACTGTAAATCCGCTGGCTATGCCTACGCTGGTTCAAATCCAGCTCGGCCCATATGCCTTTGTAGCTCAGTGGTAGAGCACACCCTTGGTAAGGGTGAGGTCACGAGTTCAATCCTCGTCAAAGGCTTTCGGTAAATTGACAATTTTTCTTATACAAGGATTAAGTTTTTTGAATTATCACAAACTTTGTTCCTTTGGCATCTTCCTTTGAAAAGGGAGATGAATTTTTTTATAATCAACTCGGTTTTTTTGGTAATAGGAAATGTGGAGTGATTACCATGCAAGGTTACATCAACTCTTGAAAAACAGACAAATTCTGCCAAAAGATAGTAAAATCCTTGTGGCTTTATCTGGGGGACAGGATTCCCTTTGTTTGACTCGTCTTATTTTAGATTTACAGGATAAGTGGGGCTGGGTAGTGGCGATCGCCCATTGTGACCATAATTGGACGTTGGATGAGGGTTTAGGAGAACATATTGAAGCTATAGCAGGTGATTGGGGTTTTGACTTATATTTGGAAAAGGCAAAGGATAAAATCCCTGAAAAAGAAGCATCGGCAAGAAAATGGCGTTATCAGGTATTAACGGATGTGGCGCTAAGTCAGGGTTTTGATTATGTGGTGACGGCACACACTAAGAGCGATCGCACCGAAACTTTTTTATATAATTTAATGAGAGGCTCAGGAAGTAGTGGTTTAACCTCATTATATTGGACAAGAAAATTAAACGAAAAAGTAGAATTAGTGCGCCCCTTGTTGGGTTTTAGTCGTCAGGATACCAAGGATTTTTGCCAAAAATACCACTTACCCGTTTGGGAAGATAGCTATAACCAAAATAAAAAATTTGCCCGTAATCGCATCCGCCTTGACTTAATTCCCTATCTAAAAAAGGAATTTAATCCCCAAGTAGAAAATCACATCGCTCAAACCGCTGAGATTCTAAGGGCTGATCGAGAATTTTTAGATTTCCAAGCTCAATTAATTTTTGAAGAAGTAGCGGTCAATCGAGATACCATCGACCGTAAAAAGTTGCAGGATAAGCCCCTAAGTTTACAAAGAAGGGTTATAAAACTGTTTTTAAGACAAAATTTGCCTAAAATGCCAACTTTCGAGCAAATAGAAGCAGTTGTTAATTTAATAGATGCGCCTAACGGCTCTCAAACTTCCAGTTTTTCAAGGGAAAGGGCGATCGCCGTTAGACAAAATCAAATTATAGTCATTGAGAGGTAATGTGAAAAGACGTTGATAACTTCACATTAGTCACGGCTATTAATAGCGATTAAAAGTCGAAGAATAAACACAAATAAATTAATGTAGGTAAGATACATCGATAAAGCCGCGCTCAGATATTGTTCATCTCTGTAGGTGCGAGGTAAGATATAGAAATCCACCACGGAAACCCCAGCAAAAAGAAAAACACCAAAACCAGAAATACCTACTTCCAACCAACTAGGAGTATATACCCCAAATAAGCTAAAAATTAATTGTCCTACCAACACCACCACCAAACCAATCATCGCCATGGATACAGTTTTAGTAAGTGCTAAACCATCTTCCTCCGACAAATTAGAGCCGATATTTCGGGCCACAATGAAAGTTACACCACAGCCCAAAGCTGCGATCGCAACGCCATTTATACCCACTCCCTCAGTGCCTAACGCAACGTAAACCAAACCACTGAGAGTATAACCAGACAAAAGACTATAAACCGCCAAAAGAGGTAAAGCAGTAGAATTATTTGCCTTTTCCGCAATACCTCGCACCACAAAAAATAACACCAACTCAGCAATTAACGCCACAAAAAAAGTGGTCATAAAAATACCAGGATTAGAGCGAAGCACCCCCAAACCGCCATAAGTACCCACAGCAGTTAAAACCAAGCCACCGCCCAAAAATGGTAACGCATTGGGAATGACATTAGGACCTACTAAAGCCTTATTTTGGGCGTTTTTAATTGCCCCACGAAAATTACTACTTGTAGCCATATATTTTGCTCTTAAAACCTAAATATTATTACTATAGCTACTATTTTAGTTCAGAAAATTCATCCACGACTTACGGAAAACCGATAACTAAAACCTCTCCCAAATCAAAAACTATGCCCTAGAGAAAAAAGTTTTTACAAAATTTTACAAAACGTTACAAAAGCATGGTATAATTATTCCACTCTAATAAAAAAATATAATAAAAGTGCATATGATAGCGGATCAATTTCCTTGGCTCACCGCAATTATAGTCCTGCCTCTGGTCGCAGCCTTGCTCATACCCTTCATTCCCGACAAGCAAGGTAAAACTCTTCGATGGTATGCGTTGGGAGTAGGCATTACCGATTTTATTTTAATGTGTTACGTTTTTTGGCAACAATTCGACACAAATAACGCCAACTTACAACTAATAGAAAGCTATAGCTGGATACCCCAAATAGGACTAAACTGGGCAGTATCCGTAGATGGTTTATCCATGCCCCTTGTCTTGTTAGCAGGATTTGTCACCACCCTATCTATTTTTTCCGCTTGGCAAGTAGATCGTAAACCGAAATTATTTTACTTTTTACTATTATTATTGTACTCAGCCCAAATCGGCGTATTCGTAGCCCAAGATATACTACTACTATTTATCATGTGGGAATTAGAATTAGTTCCTGTATATCTTTTGGTTTCCATCTGGGGAGGTAAAAAACGTCGCTACGCTGCCACCAAATTCTTACTCTATACCGCCCTTGCTTCCATTTTCATCCTCGTCGCAGGATTAGGTATGGCATTATACGGCGGAGGAAGTATCACCTTTGACATGGTAGAATTAGGCTTAAAAGACTATCCCCTCACCCTCAAATTATTATTATACGGTGGTTTATTAGTTGCCTTTGGTGTTAAACTAGCAGTGTTTCCCCTCCATACATGGCTACCCGATGCCCACGGAGAAGCATCTTCTCCCGTTTCCATGATTTTGGCAGGAGTTTTATTAAAAATGGGTGGTTATGGCTTAATTCGTCTTAATCTTGGTTTATTATCCGAAGCCCACATTTATTTTGCCCCTCTCCTGGTTATCCTCGGGGTAGTAAACATCATTTACGGTGCTTTTGCCTCCTTTGGCCAAACCAACATGAAACGTCGTTTAGCTTATTCCTCTGTGTCTCACATGGGATTTGTGTTAATCGGTATCGCTTCCTTTACCGACTTAGGTATTAGTGGGGCTATGTTACAAATGCTTTCCCATGGTTTAATCGCCGCCTTGTTATTCTTCCTTGCCGGGGTAACTTACGATCGCACCAAGACCATGTATTTAGATGAAATGGGTAATATAGGTAAAGTGATGCCTAAAGTATTCGCTCTATTTACCGCAGGGGCCATGGCTTCTCTCGCCTTACCCGGTATGAGTGGCTTTGTCAGTGAATTGGCAGTATTTGTGGGATATAGCAACAGCGATGTTTATGGTTCAAATTTCCGCACCGTAACCATTCTCCTTAGTGCCGTGGGTTTAATCTTAACTCCCATTTACCTACTATCTATGTTAAGACAGTTATTCTATAGCTCAGATCAAACTTTAATGTGTAATTTGGGAGTACCTACCAATATAATCAACACAGATGAAGATAATGACGAGCCTGTATGTTTTGGTAATGACTGTATCTTGCCCATGAATGCAAAATATGAAGACGCTAAACCCAGAGAAATTTTTATCGCAGCTTCTTTCCTCATCCTCATCATCGGGGTGGGTTTATACCCTAAGTTAGCTACTCAGTTATATGATGTGAAAACCGTGGCAGTAAACGCTCAAGTTACCCAGTCTTATCAACAAGTAGCCCTTAATAATCCTCGTTTTGGTAATAAAGTTGTTCAATCCCCTGAGGTGGTTGAAAGTGTGGCGATGAATTAATTATCTGGCGTTGGTGAATTAAGGTATGATTTTTAGTTTAGTTTGGCAATAGGAAATGGGTAATCGATAATAGTAATAATAGTTTTAATACTATACATTTACTGTAATTCAATAATGCTTCATACTCAAAATCAGCAATGCCAATTATCTTTTTCATGGTTGTATCATTAACCCTTCTCTGGCTAGGAGAGGGTTTTTTTGTCTCACAAAGACACAAATCATCTTATCTTTTTATACCAAATTCGATTAGTAAAGTTGACTATTATTCACCGTGTAACAATTGACAATCAACAATAAACAATAAATATCTGGCGTTGGTGAATTAAGGTATAATTTTTAGTTTAGTTTGGCAATAGAGAATGGGTAATGGGCAATAGTAATAATAGTTTTAATACTATACATTTACTGTAATTCAATAATATTCCATACTCAAAATCAGCAATACCAAATATCTTTTACCTATTCCCCGTCCCCTTTTCCATGCCTTGATCAGTATATGATTGAAACAGGATTTAGTATTATTAATACCAATGATGGGAAAAAAACTAATCAAAGTCTTTACTGTTAGTCTATTTTTAGGATTTAACTTCTTGGTTAATTCTTCTGCCAAAGCGGAGACGGTATTGGAAAGAATTGAGTCAGGGGGTTTGTTGAGGATTGGTATAAACAATAATGAAATTCCTTTTAGTTATAGGGATAGTAATGGGGAGTTACAGGGAATTTGTTTAGATTTAGTTAATTTGATCAAAAACGAGTTAAGAGACACTTTAAATCGTAATATCATCACAACTCATCTTTTTAATTCTAACCTTAGTAATCGTTTTCAAATTGTACAAGATGGTATTGTGGATTTAGAGTGTGGGGCAAATAGTATTAGGGAAATAAAAGATTTTGAGGTTTCGTTTTCCGAGCCTTTTTTTTCTACTGGGATTCAGTTTTTGGCGGTTAGGGATAAAGCAAATCAATTAAGAAATAATACCGCCATTGAGGATGTGAGAATTGGGGTTTTGGCTAATACCACCACGGAAGAATATGTTAAGCAAAGGTTTCCTGAAGCACAAATTAGTTTATTTAGGGGAATTAGTGGGAGTAATTTGGGAGTGAGGGCGGTGGAAAATGAAAGAATAGATGTTTTTGCTGATGATGGTATTTTATTATTGGGGGCGGCTACTTCTTTAAATATGTCGTTGAGTCGAGATTTTATTTTGTTACCGGAAACCCCCCTGACTTGTGAAAGGTATGGGTTAATTTTGCCAAAAAATGATCCTGATTGGAAAGCGTTAATTGATAGGGTAATTACTTCTAGTGAAGAAAGGGAAATCGTCGGCGATTGGTTTGCGGTGGCTGATAGATTTATTAATAATCGTAGTGATTGTGAAATCTATGATTAGGGGATAGTAATTAAAAAAAAGGGTGAAGGATTTTCGTCTTACTCCCTTGATATTTTGGGTAAAGTTAATTTTTCTAAATCCGCTCTGAGTGAGATAATGTAAAAGAAATTATCAGCTAAAGATTTAGGATACATTACCATGACAAAATTGTATCGTATTATAACCAGTTTATGGTTAACCCTAACCATAGTATTTAGTATTGGCATGGGCAATGCTTACGCCACAGGAGTTTATGATATGCCTTTGGTTAGTGCGGGGGAATCGGTGTGGGTAATAGATGAAGCCGATACCCTTAGCCGTGCCACGGAGGCAAAATTGGATGATATGTTGAATGAGTTAGCCCAATCTACCGATAAAGAATTACGGGTAATTACCCTCCGTCGTCTTGACTATGGCGCGACTATCCATAGCTTTACCGATGATGTGTTTGAAAAGTGGTATCCTACTCCTGAGGAACAAAAAAATCAGGTGTTGTTAACCCTTGATACTCTAACTAATCGCAGTGGCCTTCGGGTGGGTAATTCTCTACAGGATTTGTTAACCCCTGAAATTGTTGAAAGCGTTACCACAGAAACCATTGGTTATGCCCTTAAAAATCAACAATATAATCAAGCTATGGTGGATGCGGGCGATCGCATCATAGCCATATTATCAGGAAAAGAAGATCCAGGTCCTCCCGAAATTCAGGAGTTAAACATCGAGGGAACGTTTTCTACGGCAGAAGAAACCGATGATGGCATTGCCACCATTTGGGTAGTGCTTTTGGTAATCCTTGCTACGGTTATCCCCATGGTTACATACTTTTGGTATGTGGGTTTTCCGGGTAGTTAAGCTAGAATGAAAATATGAAAGCTCAGTATTTCATAACATAAAACTTTTAATAACTACCCAATTAACAAATGATTACAGATACAATCGCTATCAGATACTACCAAAAACTAACCGATGGTATGGTAGATTTATGGGCCAGGGGCAGTCGCTATGAAGAATTAAGGGTTTATATGGAAGGGTATTTGGCTTGTTTGCGTCAAACAAATATTATTGAACCTTATCTAATTCACCGCCTCGAAGAAGAAGCATTTCGCTTTTTAAGAGATCCTTCAAACTTTGAATTAGCAATGCCTCAAATGCAAAGGGAACATGATTTCTATTAAAATTCTTTTTGTATTAAGACAATATTTAAGGGTAGGGGTTAAGATCGAATGTTAATATTTTACGGTTCGATTTTATCCCTTATTTTTTGTGGTAAATTAACTAGGGTGTGTTATAACTCGTAGGATTTAGTGGAGGGATTCTCAAATGGCTGACTCAATCATGTATCAAGAAGATGGTTTCGTTGTTTTGGAAAATGACCAACCAGAACAGTTGATGAGTAGAACAGAATTACTAAATAAACTGGAAAAAGTTGTAACCAACGCCACAGATTTACCCCGTGACGTAGCACAAAATAAGACTATGAAAGCCCAAGCGGAATATTTACTAGAAAATTACTGCGAATTTAACCCTGATGAAAATAGTTATTTGCAGTGGTATGTGGTGCGCTGGGAAAAAAAATAACTTTTTATTTTCATGGTTACTTTTTTAATTAAAGATAATTTAGATAAACAAAGATGGTGGATTGCCCTAGCTGCTATCATTATCCAACTATGTTTAGGCACTATATATTCTTGGAGTGTCATTAAAAATGAATTAGTAACAAACCAAGGTTGGCAAGAGGTGCCCACTTCTCTAGCTTTTGTCATTGCTTTAGGTGTCATTGGTTTTGCTGCTGCGGTGGGAGGGCTTTTAGTAGATAAAAAAGGGCCTCGATTTGTGGCAACCCTCGGTGGTTTTCTCTTTGGTATCGGTACTATCATTGCAGGAGTGGGTATTCAATTAAATAATTTTTTAATTCTCTATCTAGGCTATGGATTGATAGCAGGATTAGGTAATGGATTTGGTTATGTAACCCCCATTGCTACCCTAATTCGCTGGTTTCCCGACAAAAGGGGTTTAGTGACTGGATTAGCAGTTATGGGTTTTGGGGCGGGTTCATTTTTTGTTGGTTTAATCGCCCCTTATTTTATTAATAATTTTGGTGTTTCTAATACTTTCTATCTTTGGGGTGTTGGTTTTCTTATTTTGATTGTTGTTTCGGCACAATTGTTAATCAATCCTCCTTCGGGATGGTTACCGCAAGGTTATGAGTTACCTACGGGAAATAAATCCCTTAATTGTTTTAGTTTTCATCAAGCTATTCGTGCTTCTGAGTGGTGGATTTTGTGGGGAATTTTATTTGTTAATGTTAGTGCAGGAATGGGGTTGATTTCTCAATTATCTACCATTGCTAGGGATTTGTATTATTTACCTTCTTTTGAGAGTTTAAACCCCCAAGAGGTAAGTTTATTACAGGATAGGGCAGGATCTTTTGTAGTGGCGATCGCCTCTATTTTTAACGGTTTGGGAAGACTATTTTGGGCATGGCTATCGGATAAATTCGGCAGGAAAGCGATTTTTTCCACCATGTTTATCACCCAAGCAGTGCTATATTTGATTATTCCCCATCTCAATAGCTATATTATTTTTGTCTTTATTGCCTGTTACCTTCTCTCCTGTCTGGGGGGTGGGTTTGCTACGATGCCCGCCTTTGCCGCTGATGCCTTTGGCTCAGAAAATATTGGACGTATTTATGGCGCAATGTTAACCGCATGGGGTAGCGCTGGGATTATTGGCCCATTCGTTTTTAGTTGGATTAAAGATAATACAGCTAATTACAATTATGCTCTATATGGAGCTACCACCTTACTGGTGATAGGATTTATTTTGACAAGGATTTATAAACCTCCCCGCATAACTATCATAAAAAACGGAGGAATTGATCCTGTTTAATAGTTGATTGTATCTTCTGAGGTATAATGAGAACTCTTGAAATTTCGCTAATGTGGTTATGGAAGTAATACCAGCAATTGATTTATTAGGTGGGCATTGTGTACGTTTATATCAAGGAGACTACGCCCAATCTCAAGTATTTAATGAAAACCCCGTGGAGGTAGCTCTACAATGGCAGAATCAGGGGGCTACCCGCTTACATTTAGTTGATTTAGATGGGGCAAAAGCTGGACATCCCGTCAATGTAGATGTTATTAAAGAAATTGTTACGGCTTTAGATATTCCTATTCAAGTAGGAGGGGGTTTGCGCGATCGCACCTCCATCGAAACCCTATTTAAATTGGGAGTAGATAGGGCAATTGTTGGCACGGTAGCAGTGGAAAATCCCACTTTAGTCAGGGAATTATGTGAAACATTCCCCCAAAAAATTGCCATCGGCATTGATGCGAGAAATGGTAAAGTAGCTACCAAGGGATGGTTAGAAACCTCAGAAGTAGAAGCCACAGAATTAGCTAAGGCCATCTCTAGCCAAGCGGCCGCCATCATCTATACAGACATCCATCGAGATGGTACATTAGTCGGTCCCAATCAAGAAGCCTTAAGGGAAATTGCTAGTGTTACTGATATTCCCATTATCGCTTCTGGGGGTATTAGTTCTCTAAGTGATATTCTTAGTCTATTATCCCTTGAACCTGTGGGAGTGAAAAGCGTTATCGTTGGTAAGGCCATTTATACGGGTAAAGTGGATTTAACCGAAGCCATTAAGGCGGTAGGGGATGGCAGATTACAGGATATTCCCCCCCATTTCGGTGATTCGGCCTTGGCTTAAATAACAATGGTTGTAATCAATTAATGATTTTTTTTTACATAGGGGTTTTAAACCCCTAACCCCTGACTAACTCCATGGTTCAATCTAATGAAAATTGCTATCTTTGGTACTAGCGCAGACCCCCCGACCATCGCCCATAAAACAATTTTAGATTATTTGAGTCAAAAATATGACTTAATCGCCGTCTATGCCTCTGACAACCCCTTTAAAGAGAGTCAAAAAAGCCTATACCATCGTACTAAAATGTTGGCTTTATTAATAGAGGAACTTAATCAAGAATCCATAAACAATAATGTAGAATTAGCAACGGATATAGGCGATCGGCGCACCATCTACACCATCGAAAAAGCCAAAAAAAAATGGGGGCAAAAGGCAGACTTAACTTTTGTCATTGGCAGTGATTTAGCACCGCAAATATTCAGCTGGTATGAAGCCAAAAAACTTTGGTCGCAGGTAAAGGTATTAATACTACCCCGCCAGGGCTACACCATCGACATTGCTACCCAAAAAAAGTTAGATCAATTCACCCTTGGTTATACCCTCGCCGAATATCCATTACCCCCCGTGTCTTCCACGGAATATCGTCAAAGTCAAAATGAAGAAATTCTTTCCCCCAAGGTCAAATCCTACATTCAAACCCATAATTTATATACGATTGATCCAGCAGATTAAATAGGGTAAATTATCTTTGCTTATCAACGGGGGAAACCTGCTCTTGATTAACAAAGGTATAAAATGCCTGTTTGGCGGCGGCTTGGTGAGATGCTTTCTTGGTAGCCCCTTTGCCTTCTCCCAATAGTTGATCTTTGAGCCATACTTGGGCTAAGAAACGTTCATTTTCTCCCCCTTTATTTAAACGATGTTCTTGGACAACATAGGTAGGTAAAGATTTATGTACCCTTTGTGTCCATTCTTGGAGGGCATCTTTATAATTTTGTCTAGCAGGGTCAGCGTGAACTTGGGCGGCTTTTTCTGAAAGAACAGGGTCTAACCAATAGCGTATTAATTCCATGGTTTTGGTGCTTTCGTATAATGCTCCTAAAATTGCCTCGAAAGCATCGGCAAGGCGGGAAATGCGTCCCATACGATCGCCCCGCACATTAGGTGCAATGAGTAAATAAGTCTCAATGCCATATAGTTCGGCGATTTCGGCTAAGAAGCGATCGCTTACTATTACCGAACGAATAGCGGCATATTCTCCTACGGGTAAGGTAGGATAGGTTTCTTTTAGTAATTCTGCGGCCACTAATCTAACCACCGCATCCCCCACAAATTCCAGTTGTTCATAGTTATTTTCGTGGGAGAAACTAGAATGGGTTAGGGCAGTATCTAATAATGTCCAGTTAACCTGTGATAAGTCCGTTAGACCTAATTTTTTTAGTAATTTTTGTAATTCTATGCGACGACGAGGATCAGTTATTGTCATTAGACTCTTTTTTTGAAATCTGCAGAACTCTTTTAAGGTGAAGTTCAACTATGATCTTACATCATAACATTTTTGACCCATTAAAATCTAATGCTTTTTGACTCAAACCGTAAGGTTTTCTTTTTGTTGTCTGACAATATCTACTCCCCTTGATGTACCTAACCGATTTGCCCCCGCATTTATAAGGGCGATCGCACTTTCCAAATCCTTAATACCCCCTGAAGCCTTAATACCCACCCTGCCTTTACAAATATCATGCAAAAAAGCCACATCCTCCACCGTCGCTCCCCCAAACCATCCCGTACTGGTTTTTAAAAATCTTACCCCCGCATCCAAACAGACTTGAGCCGCCATCTGTTTTTCCTCATCAGTCAAACGGGTAGTTTCTAAAATCGCTTTAACGGGGATTCCCGTTTCCTCACAGATAGAGGCAATTTCCTTATGAATCCAATCAAACTTCCCAGATTTTAACCAACCTAGATTAATGACCACATCCAATTCCCCTGCCCCATAATTGGTAGCTTCCTGAGCCTCATGCAACTTAACCCCAGGAGTAGTTGCCCCCGTAGGAAAACCAATCACCGTTGCCACCGTAATCTTTTGACTATGGAGCATTGCCACAGCCCTTTTGACATGAACAGGATAAACACATACTACAGGAAAACCACAATCAATGGCTTGATTACAGCATAAATCTATATCATCCCCAGTGGCAAGGGGATTTAAAAGGGAATGATCTATATAATCGGCTATGTTAACATCTGCAGCAGTGATTACCATAAAGCAAAGTAAAGAAAAAATTACGTTAGCTTTAATTATCTATTATTAATTATCAATGATCAATTATTTTAACTATCTTCTTCAGGTTGTCTAGTTTGCCCTGGAGAGGATTGATAGATAGAGTCTAATTTTTGACGAGCATCCTCCACAGACACAGAGCGAATTACCAATAAAGGTTCATCCAAGGGATTACCATTTTCATCCAATAATTCAGGATGGGTAGCCCGATAACTTTGGGGGTTTGCTCTTTTAATCGGTTTTGGAGTGTCAGTCCAAGAACCCCTCTGAGACTCACCACTGATGGTAATAAGACTACGAATCAAGTTGCTGATAGCGAAAAAGGCAATTACAGTGAAGGCAAGAATATAAATTAAATGTAGCATTAAAATCTCCGCTCAGATTTTGTTGTAATAGTTGTTGATTAAATGGTTTATGGATTAATATCTTTCCTAGATCGGAAAAATTTAGTTTGGATTTTGCTCTTTTTCTAAGCGCCAACGACGGGCAACCCCCCAGCATTCTGCGACGAGACTATGCCAAGGCATTAAAACCTTTGTATCCACTCCAGCTTGTCCATCGGTTGCCCTAAAAAGCATTGAGGCTGTTTTTACTTCATCTTGAGAACTTTTGATTCTAGCAATCAAATCGTTTTGTTCTTGTTCTGATAAAAAAGTAATTCTTTCCGACTCTAGCAATGTTATAGAGCGAGAAAACCAGTATTGAAAGTCTTCTAGTAAAGGTGCAAGAACCTTTGCCAGTAGTTCTTTTTCTGTGGGTTGAGATGGTTGCATATTTATTTTTTATATATTTATATATTACTACTCTATATCTGATCCTAACAAACTTTACATAAATTTACATAAATGATGAAAATTTCTCAGAATTGACATTAAGATTCTGGGGTAGAGTTAGATTTTTTGAAGATTAATTGAATCCCAAGGGCGAATAAACCTACCGTTACCATGACAAAGACAAAGGTTGCCATAGTGGTAATGCCCATGATGAGAGTCCTAACGGTGGATGCGATACGGGCTGCCATGGGGTTATCAAAACTAATGGGAATTCCCGCATAGGTTTCCACAATGGATTTAGTTAGTAGATAAGCTGCGATCGCCAAAGCCCCTGAAATAGAAGCCCCCATAAAGCAACGAAAAGGGGTAATGGGCTTATCAAGGGATTGATTTTCAGATGAATTTATCTTATTTTCTTGTTTTTCAGAATCGTTCATAGCACTTTTAAATTTAGGGGTTACTTAATTACAGTATGAAATATATTTTCATTATCACCATAACCAATTTAAAAATATTATCATTATTGCCTTTTTCCTATGGTTGATAAGCCTACTTGAAGCATTTTCTCCCCTTCAATTAGTAAATTATATGTAAGATCAGTTACTAGAATAAAAGGTAGCTTCTTTGTCCTTCATATCAAGTCCGCTTGATAATTTACAAATTAGTAATATCAATATCTTAGTTCAATTTATTGAATGAACCATAGTTAGCCGTGTAATTCATTACACGGTGGGAGTACGAAGATACAATCTATTGATAACGAATTATCCGAACTTGATATTACTTAAGATTTAGCCGTTTTTTCAGTTGGCACAGCCTCACATAAAAAAAACTCCTGACCAACTGTCTATGGTTTTATGGCAATATGGGTTTATTAACCTAGGACAGTTATACTAAATTTTTGATTGCCCTGAAACAGTAATGAGTATTGCTAATGGATAAAAGAATTATTTCACTGCTACCAAGTGCCACAGAAATTATCGAAGTTCTGGGATTAATAGGGAGTTTAGTCGGGCGCTCCCATGAATGTGACTATCCGATGGAAGTTGGCAAGTTGCCCATCTGTACTATAGCGAGATTAAATTCTCAAAAACCCAGTCGGGAAATTGATAGTGATGTGCAATCTCTCTTACAATCTGCTGTAAGTATATATGAACTTAAAACAGATGTTATCGAACAATTGCAACCGACTCACATTGTTACTCAGGATCAGTGCGATGTCTGTGCTGTTAGTTTCCTAGACGTTGAAAGGGCGGTTACTTCTTTGATTTCGAGTCAGCCTCAAATCATTTCCTTACAACCAAATTTACTCAAAGAGGTTTGGGCAGACATTGAACGAGTTGCCCGAATATTAGATGTTCCTTGTGAAACGACTTTACAGCAATTACAGGCAAGAGTCCAAAAGATAGTCTCTCAAACAGAAACCTTGTCAGAAGATAACCGTCCGACAGTGGTGGCTTTGGAATGGACTGAACCTTTAATGGGGGGAGGAAATTGGATTCCCGAATTGATAGAAATGGCAGGGGGTAAACCTTTATTGGGCAAAAAAGGGGAACATTCACCGTACCTAACTTGGGACGCCTTATCTCAAGCTGATCCTGAAGTCATTATCATCATGCCCTGTGGCTTTGATTTAGAGAGAACTCGTCAAGAATCCCAAGTATTGATGAAGCATCCTAATTGGAGTAATTTACAAGCAGTGAAGCAAGGAAAAGTCTTCATCACTGATGGGAATGCTTATTTTAACCGTCCTGGTCCTCGTTTAGTTGATTCTTTAGAAATCTTGGCGGAAATTCTTCATCCAGATAGCTTTAATTTTGGTCATCAAGAAAAGGTTTGGCAACTTCTAGGATAAGAGATCATGACTTCAAGAAGCATAAAGCTAGGAAAGCTGTAGATAAAATACAAACGGGTGCAGATGCGGTAGATAAAGCAAAAGAATTGAATTAAATGCTTAATTGATAGTCACTTTGCACCTTTGACATCAAGTTCGGATAATTCGTTATCAATAGATTGTATCTTCGTACCCCCACCGTGTAATAAATTACACGGTTAACGATGGTTAGTTCAATTTATTGAACTAAGATATTAATATTACTAATTTGTAAGTGATCAAGCGGACTTGATATAATAGCTTAATTTTCAAATTCTTTTTCTCCTTGCTTTCGCTTTTCTCCCGATGATAATGAGTACCAGCAGTCCAGCTAGTACACCAGCTATGACGGCAAGGGTGAGATTTTCTTCTATTTGTCGCAAGGCGATTGCGACTAAAGCCCAAACAAACACTCCGCCATAAACGTTATCCCTACGTTGCCAAATGACTGTTACAGCTATGGTCGCACTTACTACCATCATGATGGCTGTCCACACTTGAGAACTGATTCCCCAGCCACCCCAATTTGCCCTGTCCAGAGCTGAAGCTATGTTAATAACAGTGGCTACACTAATCCAAGCGAAATAGATACTGATGGGAAAATTAATCAACCATTTTTGTAAGAAAGGAAGTTTTGTTAAGTTAATCCCTAACCTCAAGTAGAGGAGAATTAAAGGAATTAAAATTCCGACCATCGCCATAACCGATAGGGTAAACAGTTGAGATTGAAAAAGTAATACCCAGATAATTTGGCTCAAACTGCTGATGGCTAGATAGTAGCCCATCTGGCGAAAACGAGGATTATTGCTTTGAGTTGATAAAACTTGGTAAATAGCCAGACTGATTAATCCTAAATAAATAAGTCCCCAAATAGCAAAAGCATAGTTAGCGGGAATTATCAGTACATTGGGGAAGAAGGTAGTCGAAATTTCACCAATGGTTAATCCCTTCCAAGGGGCAATATTAGCCCAGATATTGATACCAAAAGCAGATAAAATAGCTAGAAAATTAACCCATTGTCTCAGTCTATCTTGATCAATTTTCATTATTTTTTAGCTTAAATGTGATATTAATTTTTTCCAATGCAATAATCCAATAGTACATTAATCTTTTCCCAATATATTTCACACTGTGATTAAGCAACATCTCATCTCTAACTTACAATCCAACACTTGTGCTATTCATAAACCGTTATTCCGAATTGAGGTTAATCTAAAATCAGTAACACCCAAAATCTTTTCAAATCCAAAGGTAATAAAATTAATTCTTGAGGGGTATAATGTCGTAAACACAAGATGTTAGTAAAATAGTAGTAGTATTTGCCTTCACAAAATTATAATCTCGATGAATATTAATAAAATCGTTGAACAAGCCCTCGAAAGTGGTTATTTAACACCAACCATGGAAGCTGAAGTAGGAAGACTGTGCGACACCTCCGCCGAATTATCCAATGAAGAATATTTAGCCCTAGATAAATTAATGGGTGCATTACTAACAGGGGAAGTGGTAGCCATGCCGAGAAAGCAATTTATCAATGTCATGGAAGAATTAGTCGTCAGCGAGGTAATTTCCCGAGTGGCTGAAATTGAAACCACTAGCAACCGACTTTTGGATGTGGGGGACATCGCCGCCTATGCCCTTAATCGTCTTCCTCCCCTTTATGCTACCACGGAGGAAGGAGCGAGTTTTCAACGTGAAAAGGCAAAAAAAGAACTAACGGAAATTATCAATAATCAGGTAGAACAAGCAATTTCATTGTATCTCGAGCGCCCTAACTTCCACCCCGAAAGACAAGCCCTCAACAAAGGCTCTCAATCCCATAATGTATTTGAACAGGTAACAAAATTATTACAATCCCAAGCCCCTAATTACGAATCATAATTGTTGTCCATCCCTATCCTATTGCTAATGATAACCGTTGCCCCTTCTCCATCATCTCCAAAAGATAACACTGCCAAAAATAATGATACTCTTACCCTTGATGTACAGGGAATGAAGTGCGCTGGTTGTGTTAAAGCTGTGGAAAGACAAATTAGCCAATATCCAGGGGTAGTTTGTGCCACGGTAAATTTAATTACTGCGGTTGCCTTGGTGGAGTATCAAAAAGGAGAAGTTGAACCTGAAAACTTAGCTCAAAAACTTACCCTAGGGGGTTTTCCTAGTGAAGTAAGAACATCGGTAGATGAACAGAATTGGCAAAAAATAAGGGAAAAACAACAACAAACAGAACAAAGATTACAAACATATCAGTTAATTAGTGCTGTAATCTTGTTAATTTTTTCTACCATTGGACATCTCCATCATTTTGTTGGTATGGGTTATTTACATCCTCTCACTAACATTTGGTTTCATTGGGCTTTGGCAACCCTAGCATTAATGATTCCGGGTAGGGAAATTATTTTAAATGGTTGGCAAGGGTTATGGCATCGTCAACCAAATATGAATAGTTTAATCGGTCTTGGTACTGTTTCGGCTTATCTGGCTAGTTGTGTGGCGTTGGTTTTTCCTGATTTGGGATGGGAATGCTTTTTTGATGAGCCTGTGATGCTATTGGGTTTTATCTTTTTAGGACGAGTTTTGGAAAGTAGAGCCAGAAATAAGGCTTCTGAAGCCCTAGAAGCATTGATGAGTTTACGCCCCCCTTGGGCAAGAATTATTGGTAAGGACAAAAATAATCAGGATGAGGGGTTAAAGATTCCTTCTGCTCAAGTTAAACCCCAAGAATGGGTAAGGGTATTGGAAGGGGAACAATTTCCCGTGGATGGTACGATTATTCTAGGTGATACTAGCGTGGATGAGTCGATGTTGACAGGGGAATCCATGGCGGTGTTTAAGGGTAAGGGAGATGGAGTGTGTGCGGGTACGATCAATCTTGGGGGTATGGTGGTGGTGGAAACCACTGAGTCTGGCTCAAAAACGGTGTTGAGTCAAATTATTGCTATGGTGGAGGAAGCCCAAACTAGAAAAGCCCCTGTACAAAAATTGGCGGATACGGTGTCTGGATATTTTGCTTATGGTATTATGACGATCGCCCTGATGACTTTCTGTTTTTGGTATGGTTGGGGTACAAAAAATTGGTCATATCTTTTAGGGGATTTGGACACCTCAGCCTTGATTATGAGCCTCAAATTAGCCATTGATGTCTTAGTGATAGCCTGTCCTTGCGCCCTTGGTTTAGCAACTCCCACGGCGATTTTAGTGGGTACTGGGGTAGGTGCGGAGCAAGGGTTATTGATTAAGGGGGGAGATGTGTTGGAACAGGCTCAGAACCTTGATATAATAGTCTTTGATAAAACGGGTACTTTAACTGAAGGACGTTTTGAGGTTACGGATATAGTTAATGTGGGCAACCATGAATTCTCCCATGGTGAATTATTACAGATTGCTTCTAGTTTGGAAATCGCTTCTAATCATCCTGTTGCCCAAGCCCTCGTCAGGGAAGCCAACAACCAAGGGTTATCATTTTTGGATACGGATAATGTGGAAAACTATCCTAGTGGGGGTATTCGGGGGGATGTCCATGGCACAAAAAATTTCTATTGTGGTAATGAGTCATGGTTAGAGGGAGAAGGAATTTATCTCGATGTCGCCGTTAAAAGACAGGTTGTGAATTTACAAAACGGGGGTAAAACCGTTATTTATTTGGCTCAGGGAAATACTCCTTTAGGCTTTTTTGCCTTGGCTGATGAAATTCGCCCTTTTGCACGACAAACCGTTGCCCAAATTCAGGGGATGGGGTCAGATGTAATATTACTTAGTGGCGATCAAGTTAATGTGGTACGGGCGATCGCCTCTAAACTAAACATTAATACTTACTATGGTGGTGTTAATCCCCAAGAAAAAGGACAATTAATCAAAGAATTAAAACAAAAATTCCCCGACAAAACCATTGCCATGGTGGGAGACGGCATTAATGACGCCCCTGCCATGACGGAAGCCGATTTTGCCATTGCCATGCCCCAAGGTTCGGAAATTGCCATCAAAACTGCTTCAGTGGTATTAACAAGAAATAAGTTAAGCGATATTATCACCGCCATCAAACTCAGTCAAAAAACCCTCCAGAAAATCAAACAAAATCTGTTTTGGGCATTAAGTTACAATGTAATAACCATACCCATTGCGGCGGGGATACTTTTACCTAGCTATCATATATTGCTCAACCCTGCTACCGCAGGGGGATTTATGGCATTAAGTTCTATTGTTGTTGTCACTAACTCCCTACAACTCAAAAAATGGACAGTTGATAACAAATAAAGGATAATGGAAATGATTATTAAGGCCATAACAATTATTTCTGTTAAAAAGTCTTTATCCTTTCATCAGGGACTACACCTGATTTGCATTACTACAAAATGATCTTAGTGAATCCATATCATCAGCAAAATAGTTATTATAAAAATTAGAAATGACAGCTCAACCCCACACCGCCCATATCTTAGTTGTAGAAGACGATAAAGGAAGAAGAGAAATATTATTGAAAAAAAATAAATATTCCATCGGTAGAGGTAGAAACTGCGATATAGTCATCCAATCACCCTTTGTATCTCGTCATCATGCCACTATTATGCGTATTTTTGATGAAGAAGGTCTTGCCCATTATCATATTGTGGATGGCAACGGAGAGGAATTGAGTGCAAATGGTATCATCATTAATGGTAAGAAGGTTAATAATGCTCAATTAAAAACAGGGGATAAGGTTGTATTTGGACCACAAGTTTTTGCTATCTATCATCAATCTAGTCGGGATGTATTTCCTCCCCTTCCCCCCGATGATCCTTTTGATATTACTTTGATTGATCCTGCTATGATGGGGACAGATTTTGAAATTTAAGGTGTGTTGAAAAAGTTGGGCAACTAGAGGGGGGAATGATGAACCTACGCTCATCAGCCAAGGGGAATAGTTTTGAATGGTTTATAAAAATTTTTGGATTTGTTAACCTCACGATTTTAGATGAAACAAAATATTTTTAAGGTATTCATAAGATAAAGAGTTAACCTTAAAAATGTGTGAGGAGTAGAGATTGGATATGTATTTAAGATCGATTATTTTAGCAACCATAATTTTTCCTTGGTGGGGTTTGAGTGCCTGGGCTAGTTCATTGCAATATTGGAAGTTTAATCAAAATCTTAGTCGTTTAGAAATTGTCACGGAAAATAATGTTATTCCTAGGGCGCAATTAATGGCGAATCCCACTCGGTTGGTGGTGGATTTGCCTAATACGAGGGTGGGAGAAACTCGCCGTGATGGGGAGGTAAGTAGTTATGTGCGAGAAGTGAGGGTGGGGCAACTTGATAGTCAAACTACTCGTCTGGTGGTGGAGTTGACGGGTAATTATACCATGCGCCCTTGGCAAATAAAGGTACGTAGCCTCGCCCCTAATCGTTGGTATGTGCAGTTACCTAAGTTTCAAACCCCTGATATATACAGTTTACCTGATGGCAACACCGTGGCGATCGCCGTTCCTGCCCCCACCATTGCCACTGCAACTCAAAATCGTGGTACGGTTGTAATTGATCCTGGACATGGGGGACGAGATCCGGGGGCCATTGGTTTACGGGGTGTTGGGGAAAAGGGAATTGTTTTGGAAATTTCTCAGGAAACGGCTAGGGTGCTACGAGGGGGGGGTTATCAGGTAATTATGACTCGTAATAGTGATGTATTTGTTTCCCTTGAACAACGGGCGAGGTTGGCTAATGATCGGGATGGGGATGTTTTTGTTAGTATTCATGCTAATGCGGTGGGGGGTAATCGCCCGGAGGTTAATGGTTTGGAAACTTATTATTTTCAAACGGGAAGGCTTTTGGCTCATACGATTCATCGTACTATTTTACGGCGTTTGAGTGTGGGCGATCGCAATGTACGTCAAGCTAGATTTTATGTGCTTCGTAATACTAATATGCCTGCGGTGTTAGTGGAGGTGGGGTTTTTGACGGGTGCTACGGATAATCGCAATTTATCTAATTCTAGCTATCGTCGGCAAATGGGAGAGGCGATCGCCCATGGTATTATGGAATATTTAAGATAACTTTAATGGGGAATGGGGAACAGGCAACGGGGAATAGATAATAATTGTTTATCATCAATTGTTACACGGTGGATAATAGTATAAGTATTTTTGTAACATCACCGTGTAATGAATTACACGGCTAACGGCAGTTCGTTCAATAAATTAAACTAAGATATTAATATTATTGCTAACAAGACGAAAAATATTATCCCAAACTCAAGTTAAGATACTACTAATAGCGTCTATTTTTAGGGAAATTGGTGCGATCGCACTTCTTTAGCATACTGACTTACGGAATCGGAAATAATGGTTTTTAAATCCGTATAAATCTTGGCAAAAGGAGGTACTTTTGGGGATAAACCCAATAAATCAGCGGTTACTAATACCTGTCCATCGCAACTTTTTCCCGCCCCGATACCAATGGTAGGAATGGAAAGACTGTGGGTAATTTTTTGTGCTAATTCTTCGGTCATATGTTCTAATACAATGGCAAAAGCCCCTGCTTTTTCGAGGGCTACCGCTTGATTAAAAATGGTTTCTTGGGCGATCGCACTTTTACCTTGTTGTTTATAACCCAAAACCCTTACAGACTGAGGAGTTAAGCCCACATGACCCATAACAGGAATACCAATTTCCGTTAATCTAGTCACTGTTTCCACCATGGCAGGATAACCCCCCTCTAGTTTCACCGCATCAGCATTGGTTTCCTTAATAATTTTCCCCGCCGACTCAATGGCATGGGTTACACTGGTTTGATAGGTTAAAAAAGGTAAATCACACACCACAAAAGAGCGTTTTACCCCCCGACACACAGCCTTAGTATGGTGTATCATCTCCTCAAGGGTAATGGGTAAAGTATTATTATGACCTAATGCCACCATGGCCAAGGAATCGCCCACCAAAATTAAGTCAATTTGAGCATCATCGAGTAAAGATGCGATGGCATAATCCCAAGCCGTCAAACATACAATAGGCTTTTTTTCCTGTTTCCATTGACACAATTTTTGAATAGTGACTTTCATTTGTTGTTAAATGCTTAATAGCTAATAATTACGCCTTGACGAAAAAAAATGCCCTTCTTTGAGATGGGCAATGAAAAATTAATAATTAAACCTTTCTCAGCACTCATTACCTTATTTTCCGCCTCCTCATCTCCCTAACATCTGACATGGTTAATATTAGTGTTTAATAGCTCCTTCTAATTTTTTATCCATAAACACTTGATTAATTTCAGGCTTAATAATTTCGTATATCCGAGGAACTCTCACAATGGTTTGATAGGATGATATAGAGCCAGTTTCCTCCTCCTGAGTATTGGAGATGATACCGTGAATATCTTCATTCTTGAGGGCGTTATTTAACTGCTCTTTGGTTTCATAGGTTAATAGCTCCAATCTTAAATAGTGTTGAGCAATAACTTCCTTTAATTTAGCATTAATTTCGGTCAATTCTGCCGAACCTTCCGAATTGCTTAGAATACCCATTTTAAGGATCATCGATGAACGAATGGCAATAATATAAAGAGCAATACTTAATAAAGTACCCACTAGGGCTTCGGTTAAGGCCACATCAGCGCCCCCTAAAACCACATAAACTAAAACCGCTACAGCCCCTAGTATTCCTCTAATTACTAGGGCATAGTAAGGATTTTTTTGCAGGATAAACAAAAAGGTGGCGATGGGCATCAAAGCAGTAATGATGTATATATATAAGTTGTCCATGGTGGATAATTAATTGATGATCAAAATTAATATTATAATTTTTATAATGCTTGGGCGGTGTCGGGAGAGGCGGCCATCTCCTCTAGTCTTTCCTGTTGATCTTGAGCTATACAAGCCTGTATAACATCGGTTATTTTACCTTCTAATACTGAATTAAGGTCAAAGTTACGATTTAAACGGTGATCCGTTGCTCGATTATCTTTATAATTATAGGTGCGAATTTTTTCAGATCTTGCCCCTGTACCCACTTGGGATTTACGCATAGAGCTTACCGAGTCCTGTTGCTCCTTTAATTTCATCTCATATAGCTTTGCCCGTAAAATCTGCATCGCCCTTTCACGGTTTTTAAGTTGCGATCGCTCCTCAGTACAGAAAATACGAATACCTGTGGGTTTATGGGTTAAATCAACCGCCGTTTCTACCTTGTTCACGTTTTGTCCCCCAGCGCCCCCAGAACGAGCCGTACTTATTTCAAGGTCTTTAGGGTCAATTTCCACTTCCACATCATCAACCTCAGGCATAATCGCCACCGTAGCGGTGGATGTGTGAACCCTTCCCCCAGCCTCCGTTAAAGGTACTCGTTGCACCCGATGCACCCCCGCTTCAAACTTTAATTGACTATAAACATTATCCCCAGTAATCTCCAAAATAGCTTCCTTAAAGCCCCCCATTTCCGCAGGAGATTCGCTGAGTAGCTTGACATTCCAATTTACCAACTCCGCATAACGGGAATACATTCTTACCAAGTCCCCAGCCCAAATACTAGCCTCATCTCCCCCAGTACCAGCCCTAATTTCTAACATGATATTTTTATCATCATTAGGATCTCGAGGTAACAACAATACTTTTAATTTAGCCTCTAATTCATCAATTTTTGTTTCTAATTCTTCAATCTCCATCCCTGCCAATTCCTTCATTTCAGGATCACTATTGGACTCCTTATAAATCTCCTTCGCCCCTTTTAACTCCTCTTGGGCTTCTTGCCATTGATTGTAAGTAATAACGGTTTCTTCTAAGGAAGAACGCATTTTGGCAATTTTCTGCAATTCCGTGGGATTGGTTGCTATATCTGGATCTCCTAGTTTTCTGGTCAACTCGTTAAAAGTTGTTTCAACGGAGTTTAACTTATCTATTAAATACGATTCTGCCATCTTTAATCTTTAAAAAATAATTTAATTATAATATTGAAGCTACTTTAAAACCTAATTTTACCATTGAGGAACTAAGACAAACTCTGTTGAGATTCCTAGTTTATTAGTCCTCTTGGTTTTTTTCATAGGTTCAAAATGTCATAGACTTTATTGATAATTATAAACCACCATGACATCGACCATGATTATGGGGGAGGTTGAACCACGTATCTAACAAATATTAAGCACTAATTCAAAAACTCAAAAACTATAGATATTACATTGTGGGGGATTTATAATTATTGGGAATATCTAAAAAATAAAAAATATCCTAATCATCAGATGAATCAAGACACCACAAAATCGTTACAGGAACAATATGACAATCTGCCCTATCCACAAATTCCCATCGAACAATCTCCCGAAGAATATTATGACACTTTATTTATTCACGATTTAACCACCCCTTATTATTTATCTCAACAAAAAATAATTGACACCAAGGATAAAGTTATTTTAGATGCGGGATGCGGTAGCGGATGGACTTCTTTATTTTTAGCTTATGCCAATCCGGGGGCAAAAATTATCGGGATTGATTTATCTCCAAAATCTGTAGAAGTTGCTAAAAAAAGATTAAATCATCATGGTTTTACTAACTCTGAATTTTATGCTCTTTCCATAGAAGATATTGACAAATTAAATTATCGTTTTGACTATATTAACTGTGATGAAGTTATTTATTTATTACCTGATGCTGAAAAGGTATTAAAATTATTTCAATCTTTACTTAATGAGCAAGGAATTATCAGGGTTAATTTTCATAGTTATTATCAAAGGTTTAACTTTTTTAGGTTACAAAAATTGTTTAAAAATATGGGTTTGATGGACAGTAACCCAGATGATTTAGAAGTTGAATTAGTAAAAGAAACTTTCAATAGTTTAAATGATTCGGTTGCAGCGAAACAGTTATGGAAAAATAAATTTGCTTCCATGGCTTTACCTCCTCAAAAACAAAAACAATCTATTTTAGTTAACTATCTTTTACAAGGGGATAAAGGCTTTACTATTCCTCAAGTATTTGAGATGTTAAAGTCTTCCCATTTGAGTTTTTTAAGTATGGTAATGTGGAGAAAATGGAATATTCGAGATTTATTTCAAAATCCTGATAGTTTACCTGATATTTGGGAGTTAGGATTGGGGGAGGTTTCCCACGAAGAAGAATTATCTCTTTATGAATTATTAAACCCAGTTCATCGTTTAATCGATTTTTGGTGTGTTAATGATAATCTTCAATCTTCTATAAATCCTGTGATTAATTGGGATAAAAAAGATTGGGGAATGGCTAAAATTTCTTTACATCCTCGCTTAAAATATAAGAAAATAAAAGAAGACTTATTAAAAGCTATTAGAACTAAACAATCTTTTCTTTTTAATCGTTATATTTCGTTTCCTGCTAAGGGTAATATTGACATCGAAAGTGATATTGCTAGTTGTTTAATTGTTCTTTGGGAAAAAGATAGTGTTACCTTAGAGGAGTTAGTTAAACGTTGGTTAATTATTCAACCAAATGATTTAGTTTCTTTACAACCAAAGTCTATGGAAGTGGCTTATGATGAGTTGATTAATGTTATTGTTAGATTGGAAAATTTTCTATATATTTTAGTGGAAAAAATTGAGGAATAAACAAATTTATATGGAGCAATTATCAGCATTTAAAAATTAATATTTTTTGTTATGCCATAGGAAAGTTTTGGAATATAGTTGATGTTCGCTGAATCTATTATCTCTTATTTCACAACAAGTCTATTAAAAGCTCTTTTTTTGAATAGATTAATCAACGGCTCGATGCTGAAAATATGCCCTAGTGTGTTCACAATAGTATAAATATAATACTCTAATTGAAGTTGAGTAACTGTGATTTTTAGTGTTGATCAATTATTATTTACGGTATCTAAATAAAAGGTTTCTAGGGCTTGAGATAAAAAAGGGCTTCCCTAACAAAGTTCTAATGAAGTAACTAAAACAAGATGCGATCAATTTTTATGGTGATAGCTTCTGGTTGACTCAAGGTTAAAGAATTTTCAGAAGAGAGTTTTGTTATATTCTGATAATAGTTTTTCTGGGGATTTTGATATACTTCTAATAAGTTTTGATTGAGATCCACTAACCACACTTCTTGAACTTTATTTTCTGCATAGATAGGTATTTTAAAGGTGCGATCGTAGTCTATACTGCTATCAGCCACTTCGATTAACAAGAAAATGTCTTCAACGGTAGGATGGTCATTTGCGTAAAAATCCTTGCGAGGTTTCAATAAAACAATATCAGGCTGTGGCTCAGAATTATCATTAAGTTTAATCGGATCTTGTACCCCTATAATAACTTTTGAACCTAACTTTTCTGCAAATAAATAATTGATTTTTTTGACACAAGAAGCGTGTTTAAATCCTACTGGTGACATTTCAAAAATTTCCCCATTAATTAACTCAATTAAATAATCTTCTTTCAACACGCCCGATGTGATTATTTGATGATATTCTTCGATAGCAAATTTTTTACGAGGTAAAGTTAACATATTTTTTTTAGATTGATTTCAATCCCGCCATGAAAATAATTATATCAACAATAAGCTAAGACGCATTTAACTTGCATTTTCTCTCAAATATATTTCCCACATTTGTTGATATGCCTTTTCCATTTCCCTCGTAAACTGTTTGGCATCCCAGAGGGGGGAGGTTTTCTTGGATTGTTTTAGTTTCCAGCTTACTTCTTTGCGTAGGTTTTCATCGGTGCCGAATTTGATACCCCACTCGATATATTCCTCCTCACTCCATGCGATGCCTTCGGTGATACCTGCATTAACCATATAGGTATAACTGTTACGGGCGGCGAATTGTTCACCGACTCTAGTTACTACGGGGATTTCTGCCCAGAGGGCTTCTAGGGTGGTGGTGGAGCCGTTGTAGGGGTAGGTATCGAGGATGACATCGGCAATGGCTTGTAGGTTGGCTCGGTGGGTTTCTACGCTAGGATCTGACGGTATAAAGCGTAATTTGTCAAGGGGTACATTTTCTGATTTGGCGATGTCGGTGACTAATTCTTTTAGGGCTTCTTCGTCTTTACGGATTTTGGTGAATAGGTAGCCATTAGGTACGGCATTAACTATTTTTAGTTGGGATTTGAGGATGTCTGGATTTAGTTTGGCGGGGTTTTGGAGGTTCATGAAGATAATATCATCTTTGCCTAGTCCAAAGTCCTCTCTTTTTCGGGTGGGGGTAGCGCTTTCAAAGCCGTCAATGGCGAGGTAGGTATGGGGAAGGCGCCAGATTTTTTCTCTGTAGTGTTGTTCGGCGTGATCTGGTAGGACGTAGGGATCTGCGATATAGTAGTCTATGGTGGGAAGTCCTGATGCGTCTAAGCCTAGCCAAGTGACTTGGATGGGTGCTGGTTTTTGGCATAGCACAAGGTTGGTAATGTTAAAACTAATACTATCAAGATCGATTAAAATATCGATTTCATCTTCTTTAATTTTTGAAACTAATAAATTAACATTTCTGTATCCCATAAAAAAGTTTTTTGCTTTACCTTTAAACCATTTTTCTGTTATATCGTCTTCATTGTCTCCTGTACAATAGATATATACATCAAATAAATCAGGGTCATGATGGTTAATTAGCCAACGGCATAGAAAACCAACAGAGTGTTTTCTGAGGGTATGTCCAATATAGCCAATTTTTAATGGTCTGTTTATTTGTTTTTTGTTGGGATAAGTTTCAGAACTTGAAGTGGATCTTTGATTATAGCGGTAAAATAACTTTGATATTTGATTAAATAGATAGCGGTTCTTTATTAGGTCGTCTTGCATATACAATAAGCAATACAAGCCAATTATAAAAGAATCTTTTGCCCAAGTGTCAGGATTAGAATCTTTCTGATTAATCATTATCTCCCAGAGATGGAGTTGTTGTTCGTGAATACTAAAGACTTTTTTCCATTGCCCAATGGTTAAATAGTAGTAGAACAAGATGTTATTACTTAATGATTGTCCTGCTAATGAAAGACTATTTTCTTTTAGAAATAATGCGGTTTTTTGTGCTTTGGGATAGTTCTGAGAGGTTAAATATAATCCATATAAATCTCTATAAATAGTGAGATTTTCGGGTTCAACTGTGAGACATATATTGAGCAGATCAATGGCATAACCGGGATATTTTATGGTGGCGAAAACTTGTTGATTTCCGCAAGATTTTATCTTTTGATAGACTAAAGAATCATTTTTGGTGTATTTCAGAATTGCTTGTGCTAGTTGGACACTGGTTTTTTTTGGAATGGGTAATATTAGATCAAGAATAATTAATAAGAAGTTGAAATCTACTTTCTGGGGATTATCTTGTTCTAAAAGTTGAATAATTCCCCATTTATTGATGAATTCTGGATTAAAACTGTTGAGAATAAATGATAGTCTTAATAAGGAAAGGAGATTGGCTAAATCATCAGGATCTATTTCTTTTATTAGGCTGCAAATATCCCACACTAATAAGTAGTTTTCTTTTTTCGTTTGCTCTTGGGCTTGTTTTTGCAAGATTTGTTTGAGTTGCTTATTCCATAACTCTAACTCTTGCTCTGTTTCTGCTTGATCAAAGATTAATAACCAAACACTTTGGGCTTCTGTTTCCTGTTGATTTAAAAAATAAGCTAGTCCTAAATATAAATAATTAGTAACTTCGTCAGGGGTTTCTTCGATGATATTTTCGTATATTTTAATAACTTGCTGGTAGTTGCCTTGATTTAGAAAAGATATGACAGAATCATCCCAGTTACTCATGTTTGCTTTACTCAAATTGATTACTTATTCTTCTTTCATTTTGACAGAAACTCGGTTTTCTGTGAGTGTTACTTCTGCTCCTAGTTCGTCTAAATAGTCTAAGATTCTTTGTTGTGTTTTTTCGTCTTTTGCTCTCATTAATAAACCGGCCCAAGAGCTAGCTGTGACAAGGCTAGGATCAGGATTTGATTCTAAAAATTTAATTGTTTGTTGTAATCTTTGAATTTGGTCGTTGCTATAAATATTATTGGTATCTTCTCTTGCCCATTGAAGTGCTTGGCGATAAGTTTTGGTAGCTTCGGCAATATCTGCTAAAAATAAAATTTCATTGGTCGCTTTCATTATCAGTATTTCAGGGGTGTACGGTATGCTAGGAGATAAATTTTCTAAACCTTGGGCAATTATTTGATTACTTTTGTCGGGCTGAAGGGCAAATATGGTGGTGGCGGGTTCAAGGAAAGGGTAAGCTGAAATAAATTTGGGATCTCGCTTAACGATAGTTTCAAAATAGAGGGGAGACAAATCATAACCTGTAACGTCTCTAGCAGGAGCGTCTCCATAATATTGAATAAAGTCAAGGAATGTCCAACTGGTCATTAAGTTATCAAAACCGAGGAGGGAAGTTTTTTGAAATAGTTGCATATAGGTTATTCTGGCATTATCTTCTTGTTGATAATAAGTTTCTTCAGCCTGATTTTGACTAATACTGTTTTGCTGGATATGGACGATACCACTCACATTTAAAGATATTAGTAATAGGTTTAATATGGCTTTATACATAAATGTGGTAGGTTATTAATGATAGTTACCTTATTTTTATTTTAAAGTATCTCCTTCAATACAACCATTTGCTAAGGTTGGAGGTTGAATTTCTTGAATTGGGGTTTCACTTTGACAAAGAAACATGGAATAAGTGGCGTTTGTGTTATCAAAAAAAGTTCCTCCAGAGTATGCTCTTATGCTATCTCTTTGATAGTTTTCATTAACCAGAACCACTGTTGCGGCAATGTTAGTAACATCAAATTTATAGTCACTAATATAAGTATTTTGGAAATTAAGTCCTAGTTTAGAAAATATTTCGTTATAGTCATTACCATCGGCAAATATTCTTTTTTCCCAATGGTAAGCCTGTTGAGAACGGTTGATTGTACCAACAGTGTTTTTATGTTCAGTTTCTCTGGCTTTGCCTATCTGACTTACCAGATTTGGAAGGGAGACTGCTGCTAAAACACCAACTATGATAACAACAACTAATAATTCGATGAGGGTAAATCCTTTCGATTTAGTTTGCACTGAACGATAAAGGTAGGTATAGATTAAGTATGTATTCATGATGCATTGGATATAACATTGCAAGTTTATTTGATTTTATTTATCCTTCATCAGTGAAGTTCAGTCAAATTATATATCTAGTATGTGTTAAAACAATTTACCTGGAAGATAGTGCATAAAAAATAAATTAACTGATGGGGAAGGAATAAAAAAGGAGCAGAATTTTTTTTATAATTCTACTCCCTTGACTACTTGTTTTGCACGATGACAAGAGCCACCGCTAGAAGTAATTAATTAATTACTTCACTATCATTAGGACATTCTACTGCGCTTACACTGCTTATGTCTGGGGCTCCAGTATTTGCGGCAATCTCATTACTCTGACACAAAACTTGGTTATAAGTTGCATTAGTTGCATCGAATCCAATGGCGCTGGAGTAGGCTCTAGTTCCATCAGTTTTAAATTCTGCATTTTCAGTTTGAGCGGAAGCGGCACTAGCCCCTGCACCACCACCAGCAAATGTTACACCACTACTTGCCTGATCCCAATCTAAATAATCACTGTTGGCAAAAGCGGTGGACAGTCCTAGTTCACCTAAATCACTACCGAAACGACGACGTTCAAAGTGGAAAGCTTGTTGAGAGCGATTGACTGTACCTGCTGCGTTTTTGAGTTCTGTTTCTCTAGCTTTACCTACTTGGTTGAGGAGGTTGGGGAGAGCGACGGCGGCTAGTACACCGATGATGATTACTACTACTAAGAGTTCGATGAGGGTGAAGCCTTCTTCACCTTTTTTCTTTTTGTTGGCGACGTAGTTTAAATATTTTAAGGTTACTTCTGGTTTCATGGTTGTTTCTCCTGTGAGAGTTATTTTAAAAGTTTTTTCTTTTTCTGTTATTTATAAGTTACCCAGTTCGGATCATGGATCGATCACCTTGGGGGAAATTTTTTTTGTTTTTTCTTGTTCCCCCCTTACAAAGGGGGGCTAGGGGGGATCTTATGGCGTTAGGGGATGCCCCTAAATCCTCCTTAAGAAAGGGGACTTTGCTGTTTGAGGTGGTGCGGTGGGGGGTAAGGGGCTTTCAGCTCATAATCAGATTGTCATCCGCCTTGTAATGAATTCCAAGGCTACGGGTTTATCGTTCAATAAATTGAACTGTAATTACTATTAGGATAGGGTGGGTTAAGGGGCGATTGGGTCATAATCAGATTGTCAAGATATATTATCATCCGCCTTGTAATGAATTCCAAGGCTACGGG